>JANQSB010000682.1 GCA_028284295.1 Myxococcota bacterium
GCCCACGGCGTGGTACTGGTTCGTCGTGATCGTCCCCTTCGTCACCCTGGTCTCGCTGCTTCCGATCAGCATCGGGGGCACGCGGGTTCGCGAGCTGCTCTACGTCACGCTCTTCGGGGCGACGGGCATGCGCCCCGAAGCGGCCCTGGCCCTGTCGCTCTCGGTGCTGGCGGCCACCGTGTCGTGGGGCGCGGTCGGACTCGCCGTCTTCGCCAGCGGTCGGGGAGACGACCGGGAGACGCGCGGGTGAGCCGTATCGGATTCGCCATTCCCTTCCACCGCGACGTCGCCTACCTGCGCGAGGCGATCGAGAGCGTGATGCGGCAGAGCGAGCCCGACTGGAAGCTCTGGGTAGTGGACGACGCCGGCGGGCATCCCGACCGCGCGGCGGCGGCGGCGCTGGTTCGGTCGCTCGATGACCCGCGCATCCATCACCTGGAGAACGACTCGGGCGGAGGCATGGTCGGCAACTGGAACCGCTGCCTCGACCTGGCCGACAGCGAGCTCGTCACCCTGCTGCATGGCGACGATCAGCTGCTACCCGGCTACGCGGCCTGCATGCTCGGGCTCGCCGACGACCACCCCGGAGCCGTCGCCTTCCACTGCGAGGCCCGGATCGTCTCGGCCACGGGCCGACCCGTGTTCTCGCTTCCCGACGCAGCCAAGCAGCTCTTCACTCCCAAGGGCACGGACGCGGGCGTGCTCTCGGGCGAGCCCGGGGCGACCGCGCTCATGCGCGGCAACTTCATCATGTGCCCCACCCTGTGCTTCCGGCGCGCCCGGTTGGGGTCCCGGCGATTCGACGACACCTGGTCCCAGGTGCAGGACCTCGAGCTGACGGTGCGGCTGCTGATGGAGGGCGAGCAGATCGTCGGGACCCCGGAGCAGGCCTACGCCTACCGTCGACACGAAGGGAGCGCGACCACGGCCCACTCCGAGTCGCGGCTGCGTTTCGAGGAGGAGTTCCGACTCTTCGACGAGATCGCGCGGCGCGCCGAAGCCCGGGGTTGGAACGAGACCGCGAAGGTCGCACGCAGGCGCCGGATCGTGAAGCTGCATCTGCTGTACCGCGCGCTGCGCGAGGCCGCGACCGGGCAACCGGGGCGCGCCGGCGACACGCTTCGCTACCTGCTCTCGCGCTGGTGAGCGGGGCCGCGGCGAGGGTCAGTCGCGCGGCAGCCAGAGCGCGCCCACGCGTACGGGCGCACCGGAGATCGGGATCAGCGCCTTCCCCTTGCCGAAGGGCCGCCCGGCCAGGCGATAGTGCTCCTCGAGCAAGCCCTTTCCCACGAAGCTCTCGAGGAAGAGGGTGTTGCTCGGGACGATCGCCGCGAAGCGGCGCTCCCGGATCGCCTTCCGGTAGGAGGACCGCAAGCTCGCCACGTTCGGAAGCCCGCTCTGCGCGTAGTCGTAGACGGGCATCTGATGGGCGAAGACCCGCTTGCCGAGGGATCCGGCGATGTGGCCCTGGACCGGCATCAGCACCTCGCCCTCGACGGCGGCGATCTGCTCGGTGAGCGCGCGACCGGCCTGCAGGTCGCTCTCGGTCGGGAGCCAGCCTCGGGGGACCCGCACCAGCACCAGCAGCTGGACGAGCAGCAGCGCCGCCAGGCCGACTCCGAAGCGCGCCCGCCATTCGGGGCGAGCGATCTCCACCCAGGCGAGGATCCTCGCCACCGCGATCCCCAGGCACACGCTCAGCCACGCGTGCACCAGGATGAGGTTGTTGAGCGCTCCTCCCACCTTGATGCGCGGGACCAGCACGGCCAGGACGACCCCGGTCAGCGCCACCCAGTGGAAGGCGTTCACGGCCTGCTCGTCGCGGCTCGGTGCGAGTCGCGAAGAGGCCCCGAGCCCCAGCCAGACGCCCACCGCGATCGACACGACGGGCAGGGTGAGCAGCAGATCGTGCCAGAAGAACCAGCCGATCATTCCCCACTTGATGGCGTGCCCGGCCTGCACGGCCAGGAGGTAGACGAGGAAGTGGCTCTCGCGCAGCTGCAGCCAGAGCAGGCCACCCAAGACGAGAACCAGGAGCGGGAGCGAGAAGAAGAGCACCCGTTGCCAATCGCCGATCGCCCGGAGGTCCCGACCGTGCTCCCGCCAGTCGGCCCAGAAGCACCAGAGGGCGAGAGGCGCGAAGATCGCCGCCGCCGTCTGCTTGGTCATGACCGCCAGGAAGGCCAGCGCGGTGGCGCAGAGCAGACCCGCCGGGCGGACCTGGAAGCGGAGCACGTAGGCACCGGCCAGCACCAGGAAGGTGAAGAGCGAATCCAGACGCGCGACGTCGAAGTAGAGCCCCGAGGCCCGCCAGGTCCCCAGGAAGATTCCCGCCGCGATCCAGCCGTAGACGCTGCGGCCGCTCTCCCGAGAGACGAAGGCCCCGACGAGCGCGGCGGCTCCGAGCGAAGCAGCGAGCGAGACGATCCGCAGGGTGGGCAGACCCGGACCGACGAGGAGCGACACGCCCGCCGCGAGGTAGGGATAGCCGAGCCTCGAGTTCGTTCCCTTTCCCTACCCGCCCGGCTATCCCTACCTCGCGGCGGGCGTGTCGCTCCTCGTCGGTCCGGGTCTGCCCACCCTGCGGATCGTCTCGCTCGCGGCTCCGAGCGAAG
>JANQSB010000005.1 GCA_028284295.1 Myxococcota bacterium
TCGAGCTCCCGACGATGCCCGGCGATCCAGCGGCGCGACTCCTCCACCGGCTCGAGGCCACCGCGGTCGATCAGCTGCTGGAAGGCCGCCTCTCCTCGCGCGGCGGCTCCGCGGATCCGCTCGAGGCTGGCGGCCAGGCGGGCGTCGACGCGGTCCAGGAAGTCGTCCCGCTCCGTCAGCCCGTAGCGGTCCAGGAAGAGCCGCAGACGTCGGCCGCGACCGCCGATCGGATCGGCCTCCGGATCGGCGAGCGGGTCGAATCCGAGCTCGCGGCAGCGGGCGTCGGGCAGCAGCGGCGCGAAGGCGCGGGCCGCGAAGGCGACGTCGTCGACCGGCGGTGCCGGACCGGCGACGTCCCAGTCGATCAGCGCCAGCTCTCCGTCCGGTCGCTGCACCAGGTTGTAGGGCGCGACGTCGTTGTGACAGACGATCTCGCCGGCCCGGAGCGCCCGCGGCTCCAGGCGGAAGTGCATGCCTTCCGGGAGCGCGAAGTCGGTGACCGCGTCGTGCAGCGATCGCAGCATGCGGGCGACCCCGACCAGGGTCTGCTCGCTCCAGACCCAGGCGGGCCACGGACGCGCGGCCCCCACCGTCTCGCCCGCCAGGTACGAGAGGATCTCGCGTCCCTCCTCGTCCAGGCCCCGCGCGCGGGGCGCGGCGTCGAAGCCGCGCGCCGCCAGGTGGTCGAGCAGCGCGTGTACGGCGGGCGTCCAGCGGCCGGCGGGGCGCCTTACCGTGTCGCCGATGCGAACCACCCGCGACAGGTTGCCGCCCGCGAGGGTCTCCCCGGGCTCGGACTCGCTGCGGGCTCCCTCCCCGCGGTCGCGCTCGTTCACGCCGGGAGGCTAGCTAAGCGCCGAGATCCCTCCGCGGCCGTCCCGCGAGCGCGACGCCGCACAGCGCCAATGCGAGCGCGAGCCCCGTGCCCGGCTCCGGCACGACCTCGACCGGGAGGGGGTCGCCGAAGTCGACCACGTCGAAGGCGCCGACCGCTTGCAGCGCGAAGCCCTCGGTGGGGTCGTCCGGCGTGATGCCCAGGACCAGCTGCGTGAGTCCGAGCTCGACGGCGTGCACCTGCACGGTGGCCAGCAGGATGCCCGAACCGGAGATGCCCGGTGCGGCGGCCAGGCCCGCGAGCCCGTCGCCGTCGGCTGCGAAGACCGCGACCCAGGGGCTCGGGACCTCCGCGGGGTCGAGCACCAGACCTGCGCCCTCGAGATCGAGCCCCCATCCGACGATCGGCGTTTCCGGGTCGATGTCCGCCAGGACTTCGACCGAGAAGCTGCCGCCCTGCTCGACCTCGATGACGCCGCCGTTCAGGACCGCGCCGCTGCCCGGCTGGATGGACAGGGTGGTCGTGGCGCCGGCATCGGTCGCCCCCATCGCGAGCCCGAAGACGACCAGGCCCGCGGCGGCACCCAGCCTGCGCCGCCCGGCCCGCAGCAGACCCAGCAGCAGCAGGGGCTCGATGCCGATCAGCCCGCAGGAGGGCGTCGCGGCTGCCGGTGCCGGCGGCGGCGGGGCGTTGGCCGCCTCTTCTGCGGCGAGCCAGCGCTGGTAGTCCACCAGGCCGATGATGCCGTCGGGAGCTCCCGGCGGGTCGAGGTCGGCCGCCACCGAGTAGCCGACCTCGCCGGGGGCGCGGCCGAAGCCCGCGAAGAAGCGCTCGCGGTCCCGCTCTCCGACCTCTCCGTCTCCGTCCACGTCCCCGAGCACCTCGGAGTCGTCGCCCGGTCCCGTGCAGCCATCGTCGTCGCTGTCGAAGAGACCGTCCGCGTCGTTGTCGAGCCCGTCGTCGCAGGCGCTGCAGCCGAGAGTTCCCGAGACGCACAGCGCCGTCAGGTCGGAGGGGGCGTTCGACACGATGTCGCTGATCCCGCTGCCGGTGGCGGTGCGCGTGCCGATCCCCGAACCCACCAGCAGGGTCCCGTCCACCGCGATGGGAGTGGAGCCGAGCCCGGCGTTCAGCAGGTTGAACTCGCCGAGCTTGGTCCCGTCGGCCGCGTCGTACTGGCGCAGCCGGGCGCTTGCGGAGGTCCCCCCGATGACCACGCCGGGAAGCCGGAGCATCGACGAGAAGCTGCCGAACTCCGGGACCTCGCCGAGGTTCTGCC
>JANQSB010000014.1 GCA_028284295.1 Myxococcota bacterium
TCCCACCCGGGATCTCGAGGGTCACCCGGTCGTTGCCGTGCCGGAACTGCCGCACCATCACGAACTCGTCCGCCTCGGTGATCGCCACGACGTTCACCCACTCCGATGCCTCGATGCGATAGAAGTCGTGGTCCGCCCCGGTGCGCGGCGAGCGCGCCGTCTTGCGGTAGACGTCGAAGACCCGACAGTCCTGCAGCTTCTCGTGGGCAACGGTCTCCCACTCCGGAGGATGGTTCTCGGGCGGCTTCGCGGGGGACTTCGCACCGGGTCTTGCACCGGGCTTGGCAACAGACAAGGCATCTCCTCGGAGCCATCGTCGGCTCGCTGCTCGGGGCCCGGAGGCGACGGTCGCCCGCGGGTCCCACGGAGCCCTCCGGCGTCCGCTTGCTGCTAGTATGCGCCGCCTCACCCCCTCTGGAGCACCCGCGTTGTTCTCTCCCGGAGCGCCGCTGTTCAGCCGGGGCGGGCACCTCTTCATGGTGGCCGCGGCCACCTTCGTGGGGCTGGCCGGGGCCATCGGCGCCGTCGCGTTCCGGCTGCTGATCCGCACCGTCCAGGCGAGCTTCTTCGGCGGCAGTGAAGGCGTCGCCGAGATGCTGGAGGAAGGGCTCCTGGCCGAGGCCAGCGATCCCCTGCACATGGTCGAGGGAATGCCCTGGTGGCGGCGCATCGCCGTACCGGCCCTGGGTGGCCTGATCGTCGGACCCCTCATCTACTTCCTGGCGCGCGAGGCCCGGGGCCACGGGGTACCCGAGGTCATGAAGGCGGTGGCGCTCCGGGGCGGGATCATCCGGCCCCGCATCGTGGCCATCAAGGCGCTGGCGTCGGCGGTCTCGATCGGATCGGGCGGGTCGGTGGGCCGCGAGGGACCGATCGTGCAGATCGGCTCCGCGTTCGGCTCGTCGGTGGGACAGCTCCTGAAGCTCAACACCACCCAGATCCGCACCCTGGTCGGCTGCGGGGCGGCGGCGGGCATCTCGGCCACCTTCAACGCGCCCATCGCGGGTGCGCTGTTCGCGGGGGAGATCATCATCGGGGGCTTCGCGGTCTCCGAGTTCACGCCGATCGTCATCTCGGCCGTGGTCGCGGTCGTCGTATCGCGCTTCTTCCTCGGCAACACGCCCGCCTTCGAGGTCCCCGCCTACGAGATCGTGAGCCCCTTCGAGCTGCTTCCCTACATGGGAGTCGGGGTGGCGGCGGGACTCGTGGCGGTCGCCTTCATCCGGACGCTGTCCTTCTCCGAGGATCTGTTCGAGAAGGTCCCGCTGCCCGAGTACCTGCGCGCCTGCCTGGGCGGCGCGCTGGTGGGTGTGATCGCGATCCAGCTCCCCCAGGTGTACGGCGTCGGTTACTCGACGATCACGGCCTCCCTGGCAGGCACGCTGCCGGCGCTCACCATGGGCCTGCTCGTCTTCGCCAAGATCCTGGCCACCTCCATCACGATCGGCTCGGGCGGCTCCGGGGGCGTCTTCGCGCCCTCCCTTTTCCTGGGGGCCATGACGGGCGGCTTCTTCGGCTCCTTCGTGCACGACTACTTCCCCCAGGCGACGGCCTCGAGCGGCGCCTACGCGCTGGTCACCATGGGAGCAGTGGTCGCCGCCGCCACCCACGCTCCGATCAGCGCCATCATCATCATCTTCGAGCTCACCCAGACCATCGACATCATCCCGGCGCTGATGACGGCCTGCGTGGTGAGCACCCTGGTCTCGCAGCTCCTCAACCGCGAGTCGATCTACACCAGCAAGCTGATGAGGCAGGGGGTGGACCTGCTCCAGGAAGAGGATCCGAACGTCCTCAAGAGCCTGTACGTGCGGGACGTCCTCGATCCCGAGCCGGAGGTGATCGAGGCCTCGGCCAGCTTCAAGACGATCCTCGACCTGGTGGTCCAGAGCCATCACTCCCAGTTCTTCGTCGTCTCCAACGAGGGGCGACTGATGGGCGCGATCTCGCTCTCCGAGCTCCGCCGGCTGATCTACGAGCAGGACGCCCTGCAGCCCATCGTGGTGGCCGGCGACCTGGTCGACACCCACCGCCCGACGGTGGGCGAGGACGATCACCTCGATCTCGTGATGCACATCTTCAGCGGCAGCGAATGGGACGAGCTGGCCGTGGTCGACGCCGAAGGCCGCCTGCTCGGGAGCGTCAGTCAGAAGGACGTCATCGAGGCGAGGAACCGCGAGATGCTGCGACGGGACGCGACCGGCGGGCTCTCGAGCAGCGTGGACACCGTCGGCAAGGGTCGCAACGTGGAGCTCGGAGACGGCTACGAGATCCGCGAGCTTTCGGTGCCCGCCCACCTGGCGGGCCGCTCCCTGCGCGTCCTGGCGCTGCGCGAGCGCACCGAGCTGCAGGTGCTGCTGGTTCGCCCGGGCAGCACGACGGGCCGCTCGCGAGCCCTCGAGGTGCCCGGCGGCGACACGCTGCTGGACCACGGCGACCGACTCGTCGTCGCCGGCCACACGGACTCCTTCGAGCGGCTCGAAAGACTGCGCTGAGGGGCGACCGGGGATTCGGCTCTAGCAGGCTGCTAGAGCTTCTGGTCGAGCACGATCTCCACGTCCCGGGCGCCGGGTTCCAGGGGCGTGCTCGTCTCCCCGGCCAGGTCGCCGGGCAGGCGCGTCATCGCGTTGCCGTCCCCGTCGAGCCGGGCGCTGATGCCGATCCGTCCCTCGAAGCGCATGCTCGGGATCATCACGTTCTCGGGGCCGATCTCGAATGCCAGCGGAAAGGCCGGGGAGGGCACCCGCAGCACCGCCATCGGCGGCCCCGCCTTGACCCCGAAGGGGCGCGCGATCACGAAGAGGGTTCCGGAGCCGGGTGCGCTGGCTCCCGCCGGCAGCG
>JANQSB010000031.1 GCA_028284295.1 Myxococcota bacterium
TCGAGCGAGCCAGGAAGCCCCGCCTTCCTCGCCCCCTTCGAGCCATCTCCGACATCCCGGGAACCCTCCGCTGTCTGCCCTGGAACTCACCGCGATCGTCGCCATCGTCACGGCGGCCGCCTGCATCCAGGGCTCGATCGGCTTCGGGATGGCGCTGCTGGCGGCTCCGTTGCTGGTGCTCATCGATCCCGCGCTCGTCCCCGGGCCCCTGATCGCCAGCGTCTTCGTCCTGGTACTGCTTGTCGCGATCCGCGACCGCGCCCACGCCGACTTCGGATCGGTCCGCTACTCGATGGTGGGAAACGCGATGGGGGCCTTCGCGGGCGCGTCCGTGGTGGCGCTGCTCGATCCCCGCGGCTTCGGGATCCTCTTCGGGCTGCTGGTCCTGCTGGGCGTCGGCCTCTCGGTGGTGGGACTCAAGGTGGCGGTCACCCGCGGCAGCGCGCTGGGCGCCGGGCTGCTCGGGGGCTTCATGAGCGCGACCTCGTCCATCGGCGGTCCACCCATGGCGCTGGTCTACCAGCACAGCGGGGCGGACCGGTTCCGCGGCACTCTCTCCGCCTACTTCGTGTTCTCCACCCTCGTCAGCCTCGGCGCGCTCAGCTGGGTGGGGGTGTTCGGCTTCGACGACTTCCAGCGGGTCGCCGTGCTGGTGCCGGGCCAGGTCCTGGGCTTTGCCCTCTCGTTTCCGGGACGCCGCGTCCTGGCCCGCTTCCCGATCCGTCCCTTCATTCTCGGGCTCTCGAGCCTGGCCGCGCTGGCCCTGTTGGCTCGCGCGCTCCTCGCGGAGGGGTCCGGCTAGCTGGCGAACGCTTCGCGTTCGCTTGCCGCGGGGTCTGCACGTTGTGCAGACCTTCCCTAGGTGTGGGGCCCAGGGACGTTGTTGACACCTGAGGGTGCTCTCTGAGGAACAATGGGGTTGTCGAAGCCTCATCCACCTCAGAGAGGGAACCCTCAAGTGCAGCTGCATCCTAACGCGAGACTGACGCCGTTGGCTCGGCGTCTCTTGGTCGATCGTGTCGAGCGCAAGAACTGGTCGGTAGCGGGAGCGGCGCGCTCCGCCGGCGTCAGCCGCCAGACCGCCTACAAGTGGCTCCGGCGGTTCCGAGAGGGCGGCGAGGCCGCCCTGCAGGACCGCAGCTCCCGACCCGTGCGGATGCCGCGGCGGACACCGAAGAAGGCCATCCGGCGGATCGAGCAGCTCCGGAGGCGGCGGAAGGCGGGCTGGGAGATCAGCCTGGAGACCGGCATCCCGGTCTCCACCGTCTCGAAGCATCTCAAGGCCCTCGGCCTGGGGCGGATCTGGAGGCTCGAAGAGCAGGACGATCCCCCGCAGCGCTACGAGCACGCGGCACCCGGCGACATGTTCCACATCGACGCCAAGAAGCTGGCTCGCATCGACGGCGTGGGCCACCGGATCCACGGCGATCGGAGCCGCAAGAAGCGCGGGGTGGGCTACGAGGTCGTCTTCGTCTGCGTCGATGACCACACGCGCCTGGCCTATGCCGAGGTGCATCCAGCCGAGAGCGCGAAGTACGCCGTTCGCTTCTTCCGAAACGCGCTTCGCTGGTTCAAGCGCCTCGGCATCTCATGCAGACGGCTGCTGACGGATCGGGCCAAGTGCTACGCCGACTCCCAGGCCTTCCGGGACTTCTGTGTCCACCAGGGCGTTCGGCACTGCTTCACCCGGCCGTACACGCCCAAGACCAACGGCAAGGCCGAGCGCTTCATCCAGACGCTCACGCGTCGCTGGGCCTACAGAAGGCCCTATCGCAGCTCAGCCATCCGCTCCGCCTCGCTCCCGGCCTGGATCAAGCACTACAATCACCAGCGACCCCATCGGGAACTCGGCAAGAGGCCACCGTTCGCCCGCCTCAGAGAGGCACGTCAACAACGTGCATAGGTCCCACACCTAGGGCCGGTAGCGGCCCTCCGAGTCGACCCACAGCCGCACCCGCCGCAACGCCTTCGGAACGTTGCGACGGGTGATCCAGTCCTGCACGAAGTCCGGAACGTGTGCACCCACGCTGACGCTCGTTCCCGAGCGGCCCAGGGTGCGCCCGCCGGGCAGGGGGTAGAGCTCCCAGAAGCCGTGCACCCGCTCGAGGTCGTTCTCGAATCGCTCGTCCAGGTGCCACTCGATGCGGTGGAGCGAGGGGTCGAGCACGTAGCGGATGTAGTAGACGTACTCGCTGAAGAGGATCCGCATGCGCTGCTCGTCGACGTTGCCATCGCGGGTGAGCTCGACGGTCTCGATGCTCTTCAGCTCGGTCCGGAACTCGAGCTGCTTCGTCGACTGGCTGAGCAGCTCGTAGCTGCGCTCGATCGGCAGCTCGAAGATCACGTAGGCGACGATCCAGCTTCCTTCTCGCTCGTCTTCGAGGGGGGCGTCCTCGCGCAGCCCGGTGAGGACGACCACGTGGTCCTCCATCAGACGGGAGACCAGCTCTTCGGATTGCGCGGCCAGCACCTCGTTCGCGCTGGCGACGGCGCGGACCGCCTCGACGCGCGGGATCGAGCCGGCCTCCAGGGGCTGCACGGTCGGCGTGGCGCTCGGGGGCTCGGCCGCCGCGCAGGGAACGACCAGTGCCCACAGCAGCACGATGACGGCGCGGTTGCTCCGGTCCCGCTTCACTCGCTCGTTCCACCACGCAGCTGGCTCATGCGCCACCAGCTCTCGAGGATGATCGTCATCGACGCGAGGAACTCGCGGAAGCGTCGCTCGTCACTCTCCCCGAAGCTCCCGCCTCCGCGCTTGTTCAGGATCTGCGCGACGCCCAGGTTGCGACCCTCCGCACTCTCGAGTGGCAGGCACAGGATGCTGCGGGTCCGGAAGCCGGACCGGTCGTCGACGGAACGGTCGAAGCGCGGGTCCGCGTAGGCGTCGGGGATGTTCAGGATCTCCCCACTGGCCGCCACCGCACCCGCGATGCCGCTGCCCTCGGCGACGCGGATCTCGAGCAGCTCGCCTTCGGCTCCGGTCGCGACCTTGGACCAGAGCTCGCCGCTCTTCTCGTCGCGAAGGAAGAGGGTGCCGCGCTCGGCGTCGAGCAGATCCACGATCTTCTCGGTGAAGGCCTCCAGCACCTGCTCGAGCATGCTCTCGAAAGCGTCGCGGCTGGACAGCTCGGTGATGCGCAGGAACTCCTGGGACTCACGCGTGACCTGCTCCAGGAGGACGGAGAAGGCGTCGGCGGGCATGCTGTGGATCTGCCGCAGCAGATCGCCCTTGCGGTTGCTGTCCGCCAGCAGCCCCATCATCTGCTGGGTGCTGCTGGTGACGGCGTCCGCGAACGAGGTGAGCTGCCCGTCCTCGAGATGGACGATCCGGTCGGCGATGTCGAGGATGCGGTTGTCGTGGGTGACGAGCACGACGGAGACGCCCTGCTCCTTGGCGAGCTGTTGCATCAGCGACACCGCGTCTCGACCCGACTTCTTGTCCAGAGAGGCGGTGGGCTCGTCCGCCAGGATGAGGCGAGGTCGACTCACCAGCGCCCTCGCGATCGCGACCCGCTGCTTCTGCCCGCCGGAGAGCTCGCCCGGGTGGGCGTCGATCTTGTCACCGAGGCCGACCGCGTCGAGGATCGACTCGACCCTGCGGCGGGTTTCCGCACGCGACTGCCGGTCGTGCAGGGCCAACGACATCTGAACGTTCTGGCCCGCGCTGAGCGATTCGAGCAGGTTGTGGTGCTGGAAGATGTACCCGATCTGACGTCGAACCTGGGTGAGGGTCTTGTCGCTGGCCTTGCGGAGCTCGCGTCCGAGGACGCGCAGGCTGCCCTCCTGGGCCGAGCGCAGCGCACCGATGAGGGTCAGTGCGGTCGTCTTGCCCGAGCCGGACGGTCCGGTCAGGATGACGATCTCGCCGGCGCCGATCTCGAGGTTGATGTCGAAGAGAACCTGGCGCCGCAGCTCGCCGCGGCCGAAGAAGTGGTTCAGGTTCTCCAGTCGGACCGGAGCCTCCTCGAGCGCGGGAGCGGCCATCAGAAGATGTCCGCCGGATCCGCCGAGCGGACCTTGCGCAGCGCCAGGGCCCCCGACACCGCGCACATCGATACCGTGAGTCCGAGAACCAGGCCACCGAGCCGGAGGTCCATCTCGAGGGGCAGCTTGGTGGCCTCTCCGGCCAGGTGGAAGAGGGCGACGCTGACGCCGAGCCCGGGCAGGAATCCGAGCACGGCCAGGATCACCGACTCCTGCAGGACCACCTTGAAGAGGTAGCCGTTCGTGTACCCCATCGCCTTCAGCGTCGCGTACTCCTGCAGGTGGTCGGACACGTCCGCGAACAGGATCTGGTAGACGATGATGCCGCCGACGGTGAGGCCGATGATCACGCCGAACCCGAACACGTACCCGATCGGCGTCGCTCCGCTCCAGTAGTCGACCTCGCGCTGGATGAAGCCGTCGCGTGTCAGCACCTCGACGTCCGCGGGAATCGCGTTCGCGATCCGCTCCCGGGCCTCTTCCACACCGACGCCCGGCTCGAGACGGATCAGCCCGAGATCGATCCGCCCGGGCTCCCGAAGGGGAAAGATGCGGCGGAAGTTGAGATCGCTGGTGACCACGCTCGCGTCGATGCCGAAGGAGGTGCCCAGCTGGTAGAGGCCGATCACCTTCAGGTTGCGTCCCGCCAGCTCCGTCTCGATTCCCTCCTCGCCGCGGGCGCGCGCCTCGCGGAAGAGCGTCGCTACCGGACCGAACTCCGGTCGTGAGCTCTCGTCGTAGAGGACCACGTCCGGCATCCGCAGCCGGTGGCCGTGGTCGCGGATCGCCGGGAGGTCGAAGACCGCATCCGAGGGGTCGAATCCGACCACGAAGATGTTGCGCGTCTCGGCCGGAGCGGCGGGATTGCTCCAGCGCCCGACGCTGAGATAGACGGGACTCACCGACGCGACGCCGTGGACGCCCAGAGCCTGGACGAGGCGGCGGCGGGAGAAGCTCTCGGGCTGCACGATGAAGTCGGTCTTCGGGCTGATCAGCGCGATGTCGTAGTCGAAGTTGCTGTGCAGGCGAACCGAGCTCCGGTACAGGGCCGTCTGGAAGCCCAGCTGCATGAAGATCAGGATCACCGCGAAGGCAGCGCCGGACAGCGCCACCAGCAGGCGCAGCTTCTCGCGCTTGAGCTGCATCCAGGCGAGCGGGATCGCGAGCAACATCGCGGAGGCTTCGCGCCTACTCGTTCCCGGAAGCGGGATCGATGTCCACCTTCACCTGGAGGTAGGTGAGCGTGGACGCGTCCTGTCCCTCGTCGAGCTTCACGTCCACCTCGACGACACGGGCGTCGGTCTTCGCCACGGGATCGGTTCCGAGCACGTCCATCTTCGAGACCATCAGGCCGACCCGCTCGACCTGGCCGGTCAGCGGCGCCTGCAGGGCGGGGCTGGTGATCGTCGCCTTCTGACCCGGCCTCACGCGCCCGATGTCGGTCTCGTAGACCTCGGCCACGGCATACATCTGGTCGGTCTCGCCCAGCTCGACGATGCCCTCTTCGCCGACGCGCTCGCCTTCCCGCGCGTGCACGGCGAGCACCTGTCCGGCCACCGGTGCCCTCACCTCGCTGAGCGCCAGGTTGGCTCGCGCCTCGGCGAGGAAGGCCTTGGCGACCTTCACCTTCATCTCGGCGGTGTCCCGGGCGGCGCGCGATGCGGCGCGGCCGGCCTGTAGCTTGGCGGAGCGGGCGAGCTCGCGGTTCGCCTCCTCGAGCTCGGCCTCCCGCGCGGACACCCGCGCCCGGCTGGTCGCGTAGCTGTCCAGCCTCGCGACCAGCTGGCCCTTCTCGAGCCGATCCCCCTCGTCGACCGCCAGCTCGGCGATCACCACGGCCATCTGGGAGGGACCCGCCACGCGGATGACCCCGCCCCGGGGCTCCAGTCGTCCCAGGGCGGTGACGCTGTCCTCCGCGCTGGCCGCAGGTCCGAAGAGCACGACCCCGGAGAGTGCGACGCAGATTCTCGCGAGGGTCCACCGCTTGCACCCTGTCCTCGGTCGCGACATGGCGTCAGTCTACCAGCCGGCAGTGCGGTACTGTTCGCGGTTTCCGATTCCATCCCTCCATCCCGGGGAGCCCCCGTGGCCGGTGCCTTTCCCATCCTCGACCTGGCCGGAGCGTCCGGACGGCGCGACTTCGAGTCGCGCCTGGAACGCCTCCAGGGAACGACCTCGCTCTCCGGCGACGCGGCGGCCGTGGTCGCCGACATCGTCGACCAGGTTCGCACCCGGGGAGACGAAGCCGTGGTCGAGCTGATGCGGAAGTTCTCGGATCCGGGCTTCGAGGCATCCTCCAT
This sequence comes from Myxococcota bacterium, assembly GCA_028284295.1. GTDB lineage: Bacteria > Myxococcota_A > UBA9160 > UBA9160 > UBA4427 > JAJDAN01. The sequence goes on from JANQSB010000031.1 coordinate 6,285, forward strand.
CCGGGTGGCGGACGAAGACTTCGAGCGCGCCGAGGCGGCATTGGACCCGGCGCTGCGATCTGCCCTCGAAGCCTCGATCTCGAACGTTCGTGCCTATCAGGAGCACATCCTGCCCGCCGCGGTCGAGCCCGTGACGATCGGGGGCGCCGAGCTGGGGCTGCGTCACGCTCCCGTGGCGAGCGCGGGCTTGACCGTTCCGGGTGGCGCCGCGGTGCTCTTCTCGACGGTCGTGATGCTGGCCGTCCCGGCCATCGTCGCCGGTGTCGACCCGAAGGCGATCCGGATCGTGAATCCACCGCCGACGAGGGTGCCGGGCGACGACGCGGCGCCGCGCGACATCTCCCCCGTGGTGCTGGCGACCTGCCGCCTGCTGGGGATCGACACCGTCTATCGGATCGGCGGCGCCCAGGCGGTGGCGGCGCTCGCCTTCGGAACCGAGCGCGTCGAGGCGGTGGACCTCATCGCGGGCCCGGGGAACGTCTACGGCCAGCTCGCCAAGCAGATGGTGGCCGGCACCGTGGGAACCGACGGGGGCTTCTACGGACCGAGCGAGATCGTCACCCTGGCCGACGAGAGCGCGGATCCCGCCTGCGTCGCCTCGGACCTGATCGCCCAGGCCGAACACGACCCCGGCAAGTGCTTCCTGGTCTGCTGGTCGCGAGACGTGGCCGAAGCCGTCGTGGCCGAGGTGGACCGTCAGCTCGAGCAGCGCGGTCGCTCGGAGATCATCGAGCGGGCCCTCGCGTCGGACTCGGCGGGCGTCGTCGTCGCCGACGAGGACGAGGCCGTCCGGGTGGCCGACCGGATCGCCGCGGAGCACGTGAGCCTCGCGGTGGCCGAACCCGAGCGCTTGCTCGGGCGGCTGCGCAACGGCGGCGAGTTCTTCCTGGGCGACGTCTCCCCGGTCGCCACCGGCGACTACTATGCGGGGCCCAGCCACTGTCTTCCCACCGGGACCACGGCCCGCTTCGCGAGCGGGGTCAGCGTCTATACCTTCCTGAAGCGCAGCGGCACCGTCCACTATCGGCAGGGCATGCCGGAGCGAGCCATCGAGGACGTGGCCCGGCTGGCCGAGGCCGAGGGGCTGGACGCCCACGCCGAGTCGGCTCGGGTCCGCGGGCGGCGGAAGACCTAGCGCGTCGTATAGGAGGCCTGGGCCCCGTCGGGTCCGTGCGAAGAGGAGAGCGCCATGGGCATCCATCACATCGGACTCGCCACCCACGACATGGAGGCGACCCTGGCCTTCTACGAGGAGGTCCTGGGCATGCCTGCGCGGGTCTGCGAGACGATCCAGCCCGAGACCGGCGGTGCCATCCGCCACGCCTTCTTCGATGCGGGCGGCGGGGAGCTGGTCGCCTTCATGGAGTGCAACGAGGTCGCGGGGGTCGCGCCCGACTTCGACCCGGGCATCAACCGAGGGCTCGGAATCCGCGGCGGCATGTACCACTTCGCGTTCGCTGCCGACGACCCGGCCGCGCTCGTGAAGCGGCGCGACGAGCTCCTCGAGAAGGGTGTCTCGGTCAGCGACCTCGTCGACCATGGCTGGTGCCAGTCGATCTACTTCCGCGACCCGAACGGCGTGCAGCTGGAGTACTGCTGCCTGACCGCAGAGCTCGGCCCGGAGCACCTGAAGGGGCGCGACGCGGATGCCTGGACGCGCTGGTCGCGCAGCTGACCCCCGGAAGCTGACGGTCGCGCCTGCCGGCGAGTCGGATCTCGAGTCCGCCTCCGGGATCCTTCGCGAGGCGGCCCGCTGGGTGGCTTCCCGGGGCGAGCCGCTGTGGAAGCCCGAGGACCTGAGCCCCGAGAAGCTGCTGCCGCAGTGTCGGGACGGCAGTCTCCACCTCGGGCGGATCGCCGGAGATCCGGTCGCGACCATCGTCCTGCAGTGGGAGGATCGGGTCTTCTGGCCCGAGGCGGCGTCGGGCGAATCGGCCTTCTTCCACCGCCTGGCCGTCCGACGCCGGGTGGCGGGAACGGGTGTAGCCCGGGAGCTCGTCGACTGGGCGGAGGCGCGCGCCCGAGAGGCCGGGCGGCACTACCTCCGGCTGGATTGCAGCGCCGCCCACCCCGGCCTGGCTCGCTACTACGAGGCGCTGGGCTTCGAGCGACACAGCCACGGATCGGTCGGTCCCTGGCACTTTCTGCGGTACCAGAAACGCCTTCGAGTAGACTCACTGGCATGAACAGGGTGACTCCCGAGTCGGCCGTCAGTCTCCAGCGGATCGACGCGAGCACGCTGGAAGAGGTGCTCTCCCTGGCGGTCTCGGAGTCGCAGCGGGAGTACGTCGCCAGCAACGAGCGCTCGATCGCCGAGGCCCACTTCGACGAAGGCGCCTGGTTCCGTGCGATCTATGCCGACGAGACGGCGGTCGGCTTCGTGCTGGTCCATGAC
>JANQSB010000044.1 GCA_028284295.1 Myxococcota bacterium
GCGAGCCGCTCGCCGACACCCTCGGTCTCCACGAGGATCACGAAGAGCAGGCCGACGACGCCGGTCCCGAAGCCCAGGATCGCGATCGAGATTCCCAGGGCCGAGTAGCCCGTCGACACGCACGCGGCCCAGAGCGCGAGGCCGCCGGCGGCCATTCCCGGTCCGTAGACGGCCCGTCGTCGTCCGATCCGGTCCGAGAGGGTCGGAAGCAGCACGCTTCCTGCCACGAAGGCCCACGGGCCGAGGGACATCAGCGCGCCAGCGGCTTCCGTGCTCAGACCGTGCGCGCTGACCATGTGCGTGGGCAGATAGCCGACCGCGCCCAGGTAGCCTCCCATGTACAGCGCATAACATCCTGCCAGGCCCAGCACCTGGGGGATGCGCAGGGCCTCGAGGATGGACGGAGCATCGGAAGGCCCCGTCGGCCGCGTGGAAGGCGGCAACGGGTCGCGGATGCTGGCGTACCAGGCGAGTGCCAGGATCCCGCTGGCCGCGCCGAGTGCCACGCTGAGCTCGCGCCAGCCACCGAGGGCGCGGGCCATCCAGGGTGCCAGGATCGTCGCGGCCCCGAGGCCGAGCCCGACGCCCGCCTGGGCGACGCCGTTCGCCATGCCCAGCTCGGAGGCGGAGAAGCTCTGGGCCAGCGCCTTCGGGAGCAGCGCCAGGATCAGGGCCAGCGCGAGCCCGAAGCCCACCATCGAGGCCATCATCGAGATCGGTCCCGCCGTGACGCCCCGGAGAAGCAGCGAGCCGGCGGCGACGGCGAGCCCGGCCGCGAAGGCGACCCGGACGCCCAGGCGGTCGCCCACGGCACCGGCGGGCAGGGAGAAGAGGAGCACGCCGAGAGGGATGCCCGACCACAGCATCCCCCAGCTCGAGACATCGAGGCCCAGGTCGGCCGTCACCTCGGGCACGAACATGATGAGGTAGTTCCAGGCGATGCCCGTCACCACCACGTTCGCGACGACCAGGTTCGCGAGCACCCACCAGCGCGAGGGGGACGCGTCCATGCGCGGCGGAGCTTAGGGGTGTCGCCGCGCCGGGCAAGGCGTCCCCGCTCCGTCTGGCGGCGCCCACCTCCCGTGATACGATCGTTCGCCTGTCGAACGATTCAGAACGAACCCCTCCGAGGAGGCCCCCATGCCGATCGATCGCGACAAGGCCCTGGCTCACGAGTTTCCGGCGGGCGAGGGCTCCTACAGCAAGGACGACGTCATCCTGTACGCGCTCGGTGTCGGCGCCGGCAATCCGCCCCTCGACCCGAGCGAGCTCGAGTACACCTACGAGAAGAACCTCAAGGTCATCCCCAGCTTCGTGAGCACCGCCAGCGGAGGCGGCGCCTCCTTCTTCGGGGTGCCGGGTCTCGAGTTCAACCCCGCCATGATGCTGCACGGCGAGCAGGACGTGGAGATCCACAAGACCCTGCCGCCCGAGGCGAAGCTCCAGGGCCAGTCGTCCATCGTCGACATCTACGACAAGGGCAAGGCGGCACTCCTGGTGTGGCAGACCGAGACCCGGGACGAGACCGGCGACCCGCTCTTCACCGTGCGCATGTCCCTCTTCCTGCGCGGCGAAGGCGGCTTCGGGGGCGACTCCGGGCCGAAGCCCGGCAACCAGGCCCCCGACCGCGAGCCCGACGGCGTCGTCCGGTCCGAGACCCTGCCGCAGCAGGCCATCCTCTACCGCCTGAACGGCGACAAGAACCCGCTCCACATCGACCCCGAGTTCGCGAAGATGGGTGGCTTCGACAAGCCCATCATCCACGGGCTCTGCTCGTACGGAATCGTCTGCAAGGCCGTCGTCGACGACGCGCTCGGGGGCGACCCCACGAAGGTCGGTCGCTACCAGGCGCGCTTCGCCGGTGTCGCCTGGCCGGGCGAGACCTACGAGACCCGCTGGTGGCGCGAGGGCGACGACAAGATCCTCATCGAGGCGCGCATCCCCGAGCGCGACGACGCGGTGGTGATCTCGAACGCGGCCTTCACCCTTCGCTAGCGGCGGCCCTCGCAATAGCGCCGCAGGCCCTCGTTCATGCGCTCGAAGTTCGCGCGGATCGTGTCTGCGTGAGCTTCGACGATCTGCCCGACCAGGCTGCCCGTGAAGTTCTCGAAGTGGTGCAGTCGGGTCCGGCCCGGACCCAGGACTTCGAGCTCGAAGCGGTGATCGCCTCGGAACAGCCGTCGGTCCGGTAGCCCGCCCTCCCAGCACATCGAGCACGAGTCCATCGACCGGACCTCCACGGGCATGGCCATCTCGCTGCCGTCGGCGCCGCGCCCGTGGGCGACGATCTCGCCCCCGGCTGCGATCTCGCCGTCGATCCGCACCAGATACGGATTCCAGTCCGGGTAGCCTGCGCCGTCCGCCAGCACCTCGCGCACCCGTTCGATCGGCGCGGCGACGTCGATGCAGGTCTCGATGCGTCGTCTCACGGGCATCCAGTCGACGTTGGGCGGCACGAAGCCCCACTTGTCCTGGCTGTTGTCCACGGTCCCGCCTTCCGCGAAGTGGTAGACCATGGCGGCGCGTTTCTGGCGCGAGCCGTTGTCGGTGGACCGGTGCATCAGGTGGCTGTGGAAGAAGAGCGCGTCGCCCGGCTCGAGCAGGACGGGCACCGCGCCCTCCATCTCGTGGTCGACGATCTCCACGTAGGCGAAGTTCGCGTGCTCGCGTCGGTCGCGGACCACGTCGTGGACCGGCTCGTGGTGGGAGCCGGGCAGCACCCACAAGGGGCCGTTCTCGAGCACCGCCTCGGTGACCGCGAGCCAGACCCCCACCTGGGGGCCGCGGTCGAAGGGGAAGTAGAAGGCGTCCTGGTGCCAGGGCTGGCCGAGCGCGCCCGGCAGCTTGAAGATGAACTGCGACAGGAAGCAGTCGAGGTCCGGACCGAGGAGTGGCACCAGCAGCTCGAGCAGCGCGGGGTCGCAGGCGAAGTCGCGAAAGACGGGCTCCTGCCGGTGGACGCGGAAGAGCTTCGAGAGACCCTGCTCGGCGTGCTCGGCCTGCTCGGTGAGGGCCTCTTCCGGCGTCACGTAGGCGTCGCCGATCCGCTCGCCGGCCGCATGGGCCCGCGCCATCTCGACCACGCGCGCCTCCATGGCCGAGACGGTGTCCGCGCTGGCGAAGCCCGGAGCCAGGAAGAAGCCGTCGCGCTCCCAGGACTCGCGTTGCGCGGCGCTCGGACCCGTCATCGCGCAAGCCTATCACGGCGCTCGCGCATCCCCTGCCAGGCGGGAGAGGCCTCCAGGGTGCGGTCGTACCACCGGCGGGCGCGCTCGGTCTCGCCGCGTGCCTCGCTGCTCCGGGCGGCCAGGGAAGGAGCGGCGGGATGCCGTGGATTCGCCTGCCAGGCCTCTTCCAGCAGCTGCATGGCTTCCGGGTGCGCGCCCCGGGCAAGGAGCTGCGAGGCCAGGGCGAAGCGCGGAAGCGAGGCTGCGGGGGCACGGGCGGCCGCGTCGCGCAGCGTCCTCTCGAGCTGCGGGCGATGCGCGCTCAGGGTCCGGGGAGTCAGGCTGCGTGGGTCGACGCCTTCCAGGAAAGGTGCTTCCGGGGCGAGGGCTGCGCGTCGGCCATACAGGGCGGCGCCGTCGTCGAAGTAGAGGAGCCCCCACTCCGGGTCGTCGGCGATCGGGTCGAGCAGACCGCGGTTGTACTGCATGCGGTCCTGGTAGGGGTAGCCGCGCATCTCCACCAACACGAGGTCGGCCTGGTGGCGCTCGAGCATGGCCCGCGACCGCTCGGGGTTCCGCTTCATGGCGAGCCAGCTCGACAGCAGCTTCTCGCCGTGGACCTCGCTGCGCGAGTCGATGAAGACGCGGGTTTCGGGCCAGAGCTGGTGGATCGCGTATCCCGCCCAGTGGTATTCGGTGACGAGACGCCCGTGGACCCCGTGCTCTCGCAGCCAGGCGATCGCGTCCGCAGAGCTGGCCACCCGGCCGCCCGGGCGCGTCAGGGCCGTCCATCCGAAGCCCCGGTGCTCTCCGCCGCGGTTGCCGGGGATCCCCCGTGTGAAGGCGAGACCGGCCAGCAGGGTGCAGAGTGCGACGGCGAGCGCCGCCGCGGGTACGAGCTTCTGCGTGCGCGAGGCGGCGACCCCCACCGCCGTGGCACCCGATGCGGCCACCAGCAGGAGCACCCCGTCGAGCAGGGTGTCGGGCCGAGCGGCGGCGCTGTGGAGGGTGAGGAGGGTGAGCGCGACGGCGGCGCCGAGCGCGAACACCGAGCCGACCTGGAGTCTCGGGGTCCGACCCTCGGGCGTCTCGGGTGCAGCGTGGGCGCGATCCAGAAGCCAGACCACGGCCGGCATCGTGACCAGCGCGAACAGGCCGATCCAACGCATGTGGCGGAGTGGCAGCAGCCCGAACAGCAGCAGGATGCCGACGGCGCGACGGTCGAGGACGCCACGACCGGCCGCCAGCGCCAGGCTGGCCGCGGCCAGGGCGAGGTAGAGCACGTACGCCGAGAGCTCCATTCCGTTGCGCGCGAAGCTCGCTTCGAGAACGGGTCGCCACTCGCCGACGCGCTCGGTCACCGTGCTCACCTCCGCGGTGAACTCGAACGGGAAGCGAAGCAGCGAGACTCCCTGTGGGTTGATGGTGCAGGCCGCGAGCAGCCCCAGGGCGACCACCACGAGCCGGGCCGCGTGCCGGCCATCGGGTCCGACCGGTGCCGCCGTGAACAGACGCGTCCAGGCGTCGGCGGCGAAG
>JANQSB010000061.1 GCA_028284295.1 Myxococcota bacterium
ACGAGCCCCTGTTCCTGGCTCTCTCGAACGGCGCCTGGCTGGCCGAGCTGGCGCTCGCCCCCCTGCTGCTGCTGCACCGGACCCGTCGGGCCGCCGCGGTGGGCGTGGTGCTCTTCATGCTCGCCATCGAGACCGCCGCGCGCGAGCTCTTCTTCGGGATGCTGATGGTCTCGCTCGCCCTCCTCTACGCACCGAGCGATTGGAACCGCGCGGCCCTGCCCGGCCTGGCACTCCTCACCGGTCTGCTGCTGGCGGTGAGCGCCGGATGGCTCCCGGGATTCAGCTTCGGATGAGCGCACGCAAGAAATCGCTCCTGGCAACGGCGGTGGTGCTGCTCGCCGCCTGGCCCGCGGTGCACATGATCCTCGTGGCCCGCTGCCAGATCGATCCCTGGGAGTTCCTGGGCTGGGGGATGTACTCGCTGCCGAGCCCCCAGGTCCACGTGCGCGTCGAGCAGCTGGTCGACGGACGCCCGGTGCTGGTCCGCCCTTCGAACGCCACCCTCGCCCGCCTGGACCGCTTCGCGACCTGGCGGACGCGGCTCGGGAAGCTCGCGTCCATCGATGCGCTCGGGTCCGAGGTCCTGGCCCTCGAGCCCGGAATGGAGGGCGTCGAGATCGTGCTGCGACGCTGGAGTCTGGACCGCGAGACCGCCAGCTTCGACTTCCGGGAGTCGCGCCACCGCTTCGTGCGCTGAGGAAGACCCGGGTCCAGAACCCGCCTCGTGGCAGCGGGCGCCGCACCTTCGACCCGCTTTCTTTCGGTAGCGCCCTGTCGCGATCGGCCGTCTGAAGCGCCTCCTGGGTGCCTTCAGACCCGCCTGCGTGTCGCCTGCCGCCGAAATTCAGCCTTCGCCTGACACATCGGGCCTCCCCGAACCACGCCCCTGTGAACCCGGACCTCCTTCCCAGCGGGGGAGGCCCTTGGCGTGCAGCGAGCGGACGGCGCCGGCGAGGAGACCATGCAGAAGCGGCAGATGCGGAGATGGAACGTCTGGACGAGCGGAGTGTGCGCCGTCGCGCTCCTCGGACTCCTGGCCGCCCCGGCAGCGGCCCTGAAGCTCGACTTCGAGGAGTTCGATCACGGCGAGAAGGTCTTCTCGTCGAAGGGCGTCGACATCATCGTCGACAACGCGCGTCCGAAGGGTGCGGACTTCGGGGTGGCCTTCGACACGATGGAGACCCTGACCGAGGACGAAGACCTGGAGATGGGCAACGGATGGTCGGGCGGCAACCTCGCGCCCGACACCGTGCTCGACAACATCCTCATCATCCAGGAGCACGACAAGACCTGCAATACGACGATGTGCGAGCGACCGGACGACGAGGGCTCGCGCCCCGCCGGAGACATCACCCTGGACTATCGCAAGGTCGGCCCCTTCAAGACCTTCGCCTTCGACTTCGTCGACGTGGAGAACGTCAAGAAGGAGCGCGGCGCCCTGAAGTTCTACCTGGGTGGCGTCGACGGCACGCTGGTCGACCAGATCTTCTTCGCCGAGTTCGCGGGCGTCACCTTCGGCGACAACCACGCGAACCACGTGGACCTCGGCGAGATCGGCCACTTCGACACGGTGGTCATCGAGGTCGGTGGCTCGGCGGGCTTCGACAACATCACCACCACCGTGCCCGAGCCGACGACCGCGACCCTGGTGGCGCTGGGGCTCCTGGGACTCGCGATGCGCGGTCGCCGAACCGAAGCGAGCCGCTGAAGCCGGACCCGCCCCGAGGCCGTCGGAAGCCCCGACCGGCTGTTACCCTCGCCGGATGCTCGAAGGCAGGGGGTGGCGCGGCGCGAGAGGACGCCAGGGGCTGGCCAGCGCGGCCGTGGCGCGGCGGGCGACGGACGGCGCACGGATCGCGCTGCTCGTCCTGGGCCTCTGCACGGGGCTCGGCGCCTGCCGGGAGCCCGACCCCGGTCCCGAACGGGTGATCCGGGTCCCGATCCTGTCCGAGCTGCAGGGTGTCGGCGGCGCCGGCTGGCGGCGGCTCGAGGGACGCTGGCAG
>JANQSB010000079.1 GCA_028284295.1 Myxococcota bacterium
CGCTTCGGCGATCACCTCGAGCCGGGCGAGCAGCGGGCGATCCTCGAGGGCCTCGACCAGATCCCCTGGGCACCCTGCTGCCCGCACGGTCGCCCGGTCGCCATCTCGCTCGACGTCGCAGAGATCGAGCGCCGCTTCGGCCGGCGCTGAGACGAGGCTCGAGCTTGGACGCACAACGGGGACAGCCCGTCGTGGTGGTCACGGGTCCGACTGCGTCCGGCAAGACGGGGCTCGGGATCCGGATCGCCGCACGCTTCGGCGGCGAGATCGTGAACGCCGACTCGATGCAGGTCTACCGCTACATGGACATCGGCACCGCCAAGCCGACCCTGGCAGAGCGGGCGACCGTCCCCCATCACCTGTTCGACATCGTCGACCCGGACGCGGACTACAGCGCGGGTCGCTACGGGCAGGATGCCCGGCGCGTGGCCGGAGAGATCCACGCGCGAGGCGCGCTCGTCGTGCTGGTCGGCGGAACGGGTCTCTACATCCGCGCCTTCCTGCACGGACTGGTCTCGGATGGAGGCGCCGATCCGGAGATTCGCGAGCGGCTGGAACGGGAGCATCGCGAAGCCGTGGAGGCCGACGACCCCGAACGACTGCATCGAAGATTGTCGGAGTGGGACCCGGCGGCCGCGGCGCGCATCCACCCGAACGACCTGCGTCGCACGATCCGGGCGCTCGAGATCTGCCTGCAGTCGGGCCGGTCGGCGTCCGGCGTGCGCTCGGACCACGCCTTCGAGGACCGCCCGTACCGGACCCTGCACCTGGCGATCGACCCCGGACGCGAGGCGCTCGGCGAACGCATCGATCGGCGCTGCGAGCAGATGGTGGAGGCGGGTCTGCTCCAGGAGGTCCGGCGGCTGCGGGAAGCCGGCTATGGCCCGGAGCTGCGCCCGATGCAGGCCATCGGGTATCGCCACATCCAGCCGGTCGCCGACGGCATCGAGACCCTGGCCGGCGCGCTCGCCGAGATGAAGAAGGACACGCGCCGCTTCGCGCGCCGCCAGCGCACCTGGCTGCGCAAGGTGCCGGAGGCCGTGTGGATGGACCCCGCCGACGAGAAGGAGATCCTGACGGCGGTCGAGCGTTTCGTCGGCGCCGACGGCGATCGGACCGACTCGCTCCCCTCCTAGTACTCCGCCGAGGTGTAGGTCACCCCGAAGCGCACGTTCCAGGTGATCATCGGGAACCAGCGCGCCACGTCGTCCTCGGCCAGGGGGTTCTCGAGCTCGACGAGGGCCGCACCGCGGTCCGCCGGGTCGAAGAGCGGATCGATGTCGGTCTCGAAGGGCAGCAGGAAGATGCCGGGCAGCAGCCCGAGGCAGCCCGCCACGCCGCGCAGCACCGCGGAGCCCACCTGGACACCGGTGAGCCAGACGTAGCCCGGAGCCGCGTAGAAGACGCGGACGGCGGGGGTGTCATCGACGTCTCGCAGGTTGGTGACGACGGTCCGGCCCGCCACGATCGGCGCCAGGACGATGTCGACGGGCGACTGGATGATGTTCCCCAGCGACCTTCGGAGCGTCTCGGGAGAGGCCTGGGCGGAGGCCGGCGCCAGCAACGCGGCGAGGGCGACGAGGGCCACCGCGTGCGGGACGATCTTCCAGGGCGAGCGAGCGCTCACGTTGGCACCTCCAGGTCCCTGGGCACGCCGGGACGGAAGTCAGCCTAATCGGGGCCGAGATCCGTTGTCAAGCGGAAAACGGGGCCGAAACTCCCCGTCCGGCGCCAAGTTGGCGCATCTTGTTGCCGGACCCGGAGAGTCCCGGGCCCGTCACCCGAGGTCGCCCTTCCGTGCCGCCCGCCGCCCGACTCCCCATCGTCGCCATCGTCGGCCGACCGAACGTCGGGAAGTCCCGCCTGTTCAACCGCTACGCGGGAACCCGGCGGGCGCTGGTGGACGACCAGCCGGGCATCACGCGCGATCGGATCGCCGAGGAGCTCGAGCTCGCCGGCCGCCGTTTCCTGCTCGTCGACACCGCGGGCCTCGAGCCCGACCCGGAGGAGGGCCTCGAGTCCGCCGTGCAGGCCCAGGCCGAGGTCGCGGTGGAGCAGGCCGACGCCATCCTGTTCGTCGTCGACGGCAAGGCGGGCCTGCTGCCCGAGGACGAGGCCATCGCCCGGGCGCTGCGGCGCAGTGACAAGCCGCTCGTCCTGGCCGTCAACAAGGTGGACCTGCCCGGACACGTCGACCGGGTCGGCGACTTCCACCGCCTCGGCTTCGAGCACGTCGGTGCCATCTCCGCGGAGCACGGGGGCGGCTGCTTCGACGTCCTCGAGCACCTGGTCGAACGCCTGGAGGATCCGGCCGGACCATCCGCCGAAGCGGGCGAGGACGAGATCCGCATCGCCCTGGTGGGCCGGCCGAACGTCGGCAAGAGCTCGCTCACCAACCGGCTGACGGGGGACGAGCGCGTGGTGGTCTCCGACGTTCCCGGAACCACCCGCGACCGCGTCGACGTGCGCGTCGAGCACGAAGGCATCACCTACACGTGGATGGACACCGCGGGCCTGCGCCGGCCCGGCCGTCGCCACCGCACGGCCGAGCGGGGCAGCGCGCTGATGACCGTGCGCTCGCTCGAGATCGCGCAGGTGGCTCTGCTGGTCGTCGACGCCTCCGAGGGCCTCACCGACCAGGACGCCCACGTGGCCGCGGAGATCGTCGAGCAGGGCTGCGCGGTGGTGGTGCTCGCCAACAAGTGGGACCGGGTGGAGGAGGGCGACTCGCGGCGCGTCCTCGATCAGATCGAGCACGGCCTGCGCTTCCTCCCGGACCCCCAGATCATCCCGGTCTCGGCTCTCACCGGTGCTCGCGTGAAGCGGGTGCTGCCCGCTGTACGCGAGGCGGCGGCGGCGGCCCTGCGCGAGATCGTCACGGCCGACCTCAACCGCTGGCTCCAGCAGGTGGTCTCCATGCAGCCGCCGCCGGTGGACCGGCACGGCGGGCGTTCGCGCGCCGTGCGCTTCTACTACGGAACGCAGACGGGAACGCGCCCACCGACCTTCGTGCTGTTCTGCAACGAGCCGCGCGCCATCGCCGCGTCCTACCGTCGCTACCTCGAGAACAAGCTGCGCGAGGCCTTCGACTTCCGCGGCACCCCGGTGCGGATCCGCCTGCGCCCCCGGTCCCAGAAGGGATCCCAGAAGCGACCGCAGGCCAAGGGAGAGGCCCGCTCGGGGCCCGGGCGCCCCCGCAACCGGGAGGGGCAGGGCCGCCGCCGCGGGCGCTCGCGCTAGCTGGCGAACGCTTCGCCTTCGCTCGCCCGGAGGGTCTGCACCCTGCGCAGACCTCTCCCGGGACGGGTCGGCCGAAGCCGGCGGCGTCCGATACACTCGGCCGCCGCCCGCGGGACGCGTGGCGATCCCTCGACCTGCATCCCCCCTTCCACCCCGGAGCACAAGCCGCCGTGGCGAGACCCCGCAAGGCCAAGCAACGCAACGAGCCGGAGTCGATCGCCCACACCCTCGACGAGATCGAGTCGACGGGCGACCGCATCACCGAGTGGATCATCGAGAATCCCGTGCCCATCCTGGCCGTGGGCGGCGCGATCGTGGTGTTGGCGGCGGGCTATGCCTTCGCGCTCTCCCGGGCCGAGTCGACCCGCGTCGAGGCGTCGGCGGCACTGGGCGCCGTCCAGGCCGACTTCCGGCGGGCCATGGGGGCGTCGCCCGAGGACGTGATCGTCCCCGAGCCCGCCAACCCCGAGACGGCCCGCAAGGTCCGGGAGGAGTACCTGACGCGCTTCGCGGAGGTCGCCGACGAGCACGAGGGCACCGCCGGCGGCGCGCTCGCCGCGCTCGAGGCAGGCAGCCTCGAGCAGGCACTCGGTCGCGACGACGCCGCCGTCACGGCCTGGAGCGAGGCCGCGAACACCCTCGGAAGCGACGACGCGCTGCGCGCGCTGCTGGAGCTCCGCGTGGCGGCCGTCCACGAAGAGGCCGGACGCTGGACCGAGGCAGGGGAGGCGTTCGAGCGGGCGGCGGACATCCAGAGCTTCCCGATGCGCCAGACGGCCCGCGCCGAGGCGGCACGCTGCTTCGCGGAGGCGGGCGACGTCGACCGGGCCCTCGCGGCCTACGAGCAGATCCAGCGGGAGGACCCGGATGCCTTCCTGCCCGAGCACGTCGAGGCCCGGCTGCGCGAGCTGCAGATCGCACAGCGCCTGAACTGAGCGCGCCGGTGCCGCGGACCGGGGCGCCGCCGTTTCGGATCCCGCCTGCGGACGAGGTGGCTCCCCGGCGATGAGACCGCAGCGCGCTCCGGCGTGGATCGCCTTCGCGGGCTTCGCGGTCGCCTGCGCGTGCTACTGGCCCGGCAGTCTGTCCGGCGACTCGATCGACCAGCTGGGACAGGCGAGGGCAGGCCGGTTCAACGACTGGCATCCCCCGATCATGGCCTGGCTGTGGTCGGGGCTCGACCGCTTGCGTGCCGGTCCGGCCGGCATGCTCGTGCTCCACAACGCCGCCTTCTGGTTCGCCCTGGCCACCCTCGCCGGGGCAGTCGGACCACCTGGAACCCGTCGAAGGCGGAGCGCCGCGTGGCTCGTCCTGGCAGGATTCCTGCCGCCGATCTTCGGACTGCTGGGCAACGTGTGGAAGGACGTGGGCATGGCGTCCGCGCTGCTGCTGGGCTTCGCGCTCACCCTGGCGGCCGACCGGAAGGGCCGAAGCCGCGTGTGGCTGCTTCCGGCGCTACTGGCGCTCTTCTACGCGGCGGCGGTTCGGCACGACGGCATCGTTCCCGTCGCGCCGCTGGCCGTCTACTGGGCTCGGGTGGCCTGGGCAGGGCGACGCCGGGGGAGGGCGCCCGGACATCCCTTCCGGGTCGGCCTGGCGTTGGGTCTGGGTCTGACGCTCTGCGTGGGGGTCGCCACCTCGCTCGTGAACCGCGCGCTCACCGAGGGACGACGGAGCCATCCCGAGCAGCAGATCCTGCTCCACGACCTGGTGGCCGTCTCGCTGGCCCGGGACGAGGTGCTCGTACCACCGGATGGCGCACCGGGCTGGCCGTCGACCATCGACGAGCTCGCGGCCGTGTACGCGCCGAGCGTCGAGCCCCTGTACTGGGGCGACCCGACGGCGAAGCGCTTCCAGGCCTCGGCCGATCCCGGCTGGATCGCAGGGCTGCGCGCGAGCTGGCTTGCCGAGATCCCGTCCAGCCCCGGCGCGTATCTCGCGCACCGCGGGAGGATCCAGCGCGAGCTCCTCGGTCTCCACGGGTCGGTGTGCCGGCCGTTCCAGATCGGCGTCGATCCGGATCCGCTGGGCCTCGCCGGCCCGCCGGGGCCGTTGGAGCCGGGCCTGCGAGCCGTGCTCGGGCTCGCCGCCCGGACGCCGCTGTACCGGGGCTGGCTCTACGCCCTGATGCTGCTGCTGCTCGTCGCCTGGGAGGTCTCCTCGGCGCGGCGCCGGCGACCGGAACGGCTGGCTCTCGCGACGAGCGGCCTGGCGCTGCTGGCCGCGTACTCGGCGACCGCGACGGTCTGCGACTTCCGGTTCCTGCTGTGGCCCGCGGTGGCGGCCTGCGTGGGTGTCGGGATCGCAGCACTCGACGCGTCGCCCACGAGACCCGACCCGTCCCGCGGATCCGACAGGTGATCAGGCCGACGGGCTAGGGGAGCGGCTCGGACTCCGGCGGTGGCGCGGCGACGGCGGGCAACGCGTCCACGTCGACGATCTCGTGGGGCCAGCGTCCCTGGGCTGCTGCGATCCGACGGATCTCGCGTTCGTCGAGCGCGCGGGCGACCTGCCGTGCGAGCAGCTCGTTGCCCAGCGGATTCATGTGGTTGTTGCAGCGCAGGTAGATCCCACAGGGATCACCTTCGCCGACGATCTCCATCAGTCGCGGCCCGTGGTCGACCACGTCGATGCCGAGCTCCCGGGCGCGCTCGACCAGGGGGGCGTAGATCCAGCGACCCGTCTTCTGGTACTCGAGCAGGTCGAGGCCCGTCGGGATGATCTGCAGCATCGCCAGCTTGCCTCGCTCGCGCGCGATCCGCGCGAAGCGTGCGAGGATGCGCGTGGTCAGCTCGAGCCCCTGGGCGGGATGGTCCGGCTCGTAGAAGGCGTTGTAGGCCGGCAGGCCCTGGAGCTCCGCCTGCACGTGGTAGTGGCGCAGGGCGTTCAGCATCGAGAGCGTGTAGGGGAAGCCCATGTGCTGAATGCCCGAGCTGCCTCCCGGCGTGAAGTACTCGCCTTCGGGGTAGGCCTCGGGACGATCGGCCAGCTCCAGGAAGTCGCTCACGGTCGAGATCTCGATGGGCAGCAGCTCCAGGGAGCCGTCGTTCCCCAATACGAAGCGCGGCTTCAGCCCCCAGCTTCCACCCGCGGCGATCAGGGGGCGATATCGGTTCACGTTGCGCAGGATGTTCTCGGACAGGTGGCCGAGGACGACCACGGGAGCCTCGTCGTCGACGTTCTGCTCGAAGCGCAGTACCGCCTGGTCGCTTCCGTAGCCTCCCACGCCGTAGTTGGCGACCCGGCAGCCGAGGAGCATCGAGAGCTGGTTCGACCAGGCCTCCTCGTCGGAGACGCCCGCACCGAAGGTGAAGGAGTCGCCGTAGATGGACACACAGGCCCGCCCGGGCTCCGGGAAGCTCGGGATCGGGCGCGACCCGGAGCGGTCGTAGCGCTGGGAGGGAAAGTCGCTGGGGGCGGGCCATCCGAGCAGCGGATCGCGCTTCGCGAGGTAGTCGGCGACCGATTCCTCCTCGACCGGTCGCGGCTCGTAGAAGACGCCGATGCGCCCGATGATCCGTCCCGCCACGTAGGCCGCGAGCTCGGCGAGCGAGAACACCATCAACACGGTGATCAGCGAGAACAGCAGCTTCTTGGGGGTACTCACCTCGACCTCCGGACGCGACGCGCTGGAAACGAGTGGCGGAACTGGGGGGAATGTCGCACGCGATGCACCTTCGCTGCGCGAGGGCCGCGCACGGGCGCAGCCGGCCCGGTGACCCGCCGGCCCCCACCGGACCCGGACCCTGTAAGTCCGATAAGATGGATTATGTCAAATAAGGTATTCGGGACGGAGCCGGCCCACGCCAGGCCTCCCGAACCCTGCCGGCCCCTGGGTCGCTGTGGCCACCCCTCTTCCTCGCCCCTTCCTTGCTCCCGGGCCCCCGCCGCGTATCCGCTCTGGAGCCCTCCAGGACGGCGGGTACGACCCGTTCGCGTCCACCGCGGGCCGTTCGAGCAGGCCTGCATGCCTTTCGCCCGGGGGGGCCGCTGTGCTATAGGGCCGCGGTCAAGCGCCCCCGGAGACAGGAGCACGCGCCGGAGTTGCCCGCGCAGAACACTTCCAGAGCGCCCCGAGAGCTGACGGTCGACGATCTCCGAACCCGCCTGGAGGCGCACGGTCAGGGGCACGTGCTCGCGCATTGGGATCGGCTCGACGCTCCCGGCCGCGACCGCCTGATGGCCCAGCTGACCCGGCTCGAGCCCGAGCTCGGCGGCCTGGTCGAGGCCTTCCGGGACGCTGCCTCCCAGGAGGCCGCCTCCGAGCAGATCCAGCCCGCCGCGGCGATCGCCCTGCCCGAGCACGGCGGAGATCCCGGTGAGGCCGAGGCCGCTCGCAAACACGGGGAGCGGATGCTCGAGGAGGGCCGCGTCGGGGTCTTCCTGGTGGCCGGCGGCCAGGGCACCCGGCTGGGCTTCCCCCATCCCAAGGGCTGCTTCCCCATCGGCCCGGTGAGCGACCGCAGCCTGTTCGAGATCCAGGCCCAGAAGATCCGGGGCATCGTCCGACGGACGGGCCGCGCCCTGCCCTGGTACGTGATGACCAGCGACGCCACCGACGCCGAGACCCGGGAGGCCTTCGCCTCGCACGACTGCTTCGGTCTTCCGTCCGAAGACGTCCACATCTTCCAGCAGGACATGGTGCCGGCCTTCGACTTCGACGGACGGCTGATCCTGGAGTCCCCCGACCGGGTCTTCGAGAACCCCAACGGACACGGCGGCGCGCTCACCGCGCTCGAGGGCTCGGGTGCCCTCGACGACATGGAGCGACGGGGGATCGACACCCTCTTCTACTACCAGGTCGACAACCCGCTGGTCCGGATCGCCGACCCGACCTACCTGGGCTTCCACGCCCTGCGCGGAGCGGAGATGTCCTGCAAGGTCGTCCGCAAGCAGGACCCCATGGAGAAGGTCGGCGTCGTCGCCCGGGTCGGTGACAGGGTCGGGATCGTCGAGTACACCGAGCTGCGCGACGAAGAGCGCCATGCCCGGGACGAGAACGACCAGCTGCGCTACTGGGCGGGCAGCGTGGCCATCCACCTTCTCGACACGAGCTTCGTGCGCCGCGTGGCCGCAGACGCCTACCGCCTGCTCCCCTTCCACCTCTCCGCCAAGAAGATCCCCTTCGTGGGCGACGATGGGCAGACGAACGCACCCGCCGAGCCGAACGGCTACAAGCTCGAGCGCTTCGTGTTCGACGCCCTGGGCGAGGCCCGTGAGGTCTGCGTCGTCGAGACGACGGCCGCCGAAGAGTTCTTCCCGGTCAAGAACGCCAGCGGGACCGATTCCGCCGAGACGGCGCGCGCCGCTCTCGTCGCTCAGTACAAGCGCTGGCTGGCCGCGGGAGACATCGACACGCCCGCCGGCGACATCGAGATCGACCACTCCATCATCGACGGCCCGCAAGACCTGGAGGCCGCCGGGATTCACGACCTGACGAGCGCCGGAGACGCGATTCGGATCGCCGGGGAAGGAAGAGGATGAGCCCGAGCAAGAAGAAGACGGCCAAGAAGAAGACCGCCGCCAAGAAGAAGACCGCCAAGAAGGCGCCCGCTCGCAAGAAGGCGTCCGCCAAGAAGAAGGTGGCCAAGAAGACGGCGAAGGCGGCCAAGAAGACCGCCAAGAAGACGTCCGTCAAGAAGAAGGTCGCCAAGAAGACGGCGGCCAAGAAGACCGCCAAGAAGGCGCCCGCCTCCAAGAAGGCCGCGGCCCAGAAGGGCACGGGAAAGAAGGCCGCGGAAGGCAAGGCAGCCAAGCCGGCCGCCAAGCCCGCTCCGAAGGGCAAGCCGGTCCCGCTCTCCGAGACCCCGCATCCCAAGTACGGGCTCAAGTTCGAGTGCTTCTCGTGCGGGACCCGCTTCTACATGATGGGGCGGCCGGACCCGATCTGTCCCAAGTGCGGTGCCGATCAGCGCGAGCGGCCGAAGGACCCGCCGAAGGACGCCCCGAAGCCGAAGCGCCCCGCCGTGCGACCCATGGCGCCGCTGCTCGACGACGACGAAGAGGTGCCCGCCAACGAGGAGCTGGAGACGAAGAGCACGACCGAGCCCGCCGAGCCCGACGCCATGTTCGACGACGCGGAGGTCGCCTCCGCGACCGAGGACACCGACGTGGAGCCGGTCGCGCCCGCCGAAGACGAGCCCGAGGAAGACGAGACGCGCTGAGCTCCGGGCTCAGATCCGGAACATCCGCTCGAAGTGGAGCCGGGCTCCCGAAGCGCCGCTCTGCCGTCGGGAGATCTCTTCCTCGATCTCCTTCAGGTCGCCGCGGATCTGCGCGATCTCGACGGCCTTGTCGCGGTTGCGCCGCGCCGCCTTCTGCACGCGCTCGAACTCCTGCACCTGATCGCTGAAGTGGTGCCGGTTGCGGACGCCGACGCGTCCCCCGCCGTGCCGTGCCTCGAGCGTGGCGAGCTCCTTGCGATACCCCTCGGCCAGGACCTGGAGGTCGTCGACGCCGTAGCGCGCATAGGGCCGCGCGTTCTTCTCTTCCTGCTTGTCGACCTGGTAGTTGCGGACGTAGTTCCCGCCCAGGGCCAACGCGACGAGCAGGAGCAGGATGGCGACGCCCAGCAGCGCGTTGCCGCGGCGCCGGTCTCTCGACTGCGACGAGGACATGGGATGCTCTCCTTCGGGTGCAGCCTTCTCATCGGCAGCGGCCCCGAGGGCGTTGAGCCTCGGTCCGGGATCCTCCCTCGGAGGAGCCTCGGGGTCAGTAGAGCAGTCGGTAGGCCTGCAGGCTGCGCAGGACCCGCTTCACGTAGCTGCGGGTCTGCTCGTAGGGGATCTCCTCGATCCACTCGTCGTCGTCGAGGTGCGGGCGTTCCTTCAGCCAGCGCCCCACGGCCTCGGGACCGGCGTTGTAGCTGGCGATGGCAGCCGAGAGACGGCCGTCGAAGGTGTCGGACAGCTCGCCCAGGTAGTGGGCCCCCAGCCGGATATTGATCCGGGGCTCGAAGAGGTCGTCGGCCACGAAGTCCGCCTGCCCCACCGCCTCCGCGAGCCGCCGCCCGGTGGGCTCCATGATCTGGAGCAGACCGCGAGCGCCCACCGGAGACATGACGCGGGGGCGGAAGCCACTCTCCTCGCGCATGATCGAGAAGACGAGGGCCGCATCGACGCTGCCCGGAAGCCGGGTCGCCTCCTCCACCAGCTCGAGGAAGGCGGCGGGCCAGGCGTGCCACCACAGCTCTTCGAGGGTCGGTTCCGGCCCCCGGGCCAGCTCTTCCTTGTAGCGGTCGAGCACCAGGCGCTGGGCGCGCCGGAAGTTGCCCGCACTTCGGAAGAGCTGGGCGAGCTCCAGCCGATCGGCGAGACCCCCCACGCGCCGCGACTGCCGGGCCAGCTCCTCGAGCGCCAGCTCGGTCAGCCCGGCCTCGAGCAGGATGCGGGCCCGCGCCAGCTCCTTCG
>JANQSB010000109.1 GCA_028284295.1 Myxococcota bacterium
CCGAGACCCTGTTCCTCAAGCGGGTGGGCGTCGAGCAGCTACCGGTGGCGTTGCTCGTCAGCGCGGGGCTCCTCGTCGCGACGACGGGCACGGCGGGCCGCCTGGCGAGCGAGGCCCCCCCGCGTTGGCTGCCGCGCATCCTCCTCGCACTGGCCCTCGCGCCGCTGCCCTTCGTGGCGCTGGTGGAAGCCAGCTCTCCCCTCGTTCTGGGTGTCCTGTTGCTGGTCTCCCGCCAGGTGGTCGCCATCGGGGCGCCCGCGTTCTGGATGGCGATGGGAAGTCTCGTCCCAGCGCGCCGCGCGAAGGTGATCTTCGCGCCGCTGGGCGCCGGCCTGACGGTCGGCGGGATCGCGGGCAGCTTCGCCTCGGAGCCGTTGGCGCGCGTGGCAGGCATCGACGGCCTGATCGGTCTGTGCGCGGCCGGGCTCGGCGCGGCCGCACTCGCGGGCATCCCGCTGCGTCGCCTGGGGACGCGCGAGCTCGACGCTGCGGGGCGTGCGCCCTCGGCGCCGACCCGCGTGGAAGGCGGCGTCTTCTCCCTGCTGCGAACCAGTCGTCTCTTCCGCCTGCTGGCGATCGCGCTCTTCTGCGGCGGCATCCTCAGCCCGATCCTCTACTTCGAGTTCGCCTCGGTGCTCGACGCCGCGACGCAGGGCCCGGGCGGCGAGCAGCTCATGCTCGACCTCTACTCGCGCTTCCGCGGGTGGATGAACGTCGCGATGCTCGTCACGCAGCTGTGGCTCAGCGGCTTCCTCTATCGCCACATCGGACTGCCGCTCGCGATGGCGACCTGGCCCGCCGCATACGTACTGGGTCTGGGCTGGCTCGGCATCGACTTCGCGCTCGTAGCCGCGCTGACGAGCTGGGGGCTGGCGCAGGTCTCGGAGGACGGCATCTCCGACTCGGCGACGCGCGTGCTCTACAACCTGTTTCCCGACAGCATCCAGAACCAGGCGACGGGCCTGCTGGAGGGTCCGATCTACCGCCTCGGCGGGCTTCTCGGAAACGCCTCGCTCATCGGCGCGATCGCCCTGGAGGCCGCCGGCTGGGTGATCTGGGCGGGCCTGGCGATCGGCATCGTCTGGCTGGCGTCGGGCCTCGTCCTGTGGAGAGCCTATCCGTCGCTGCTGCTCCGCGCGTCGGCAGAGCACGGACTGCGCGGAGCCGGCGTCGACCGAGCCGTCCTGCTCGATCCGTCGACCCTGCGAAGCCTCGCCGCGAACCTGATCGACCCGGACCTCCGCATCAGTCGAGCCGCCGTGGATCTCGTCGTGGACGCGGACCCGGGCCGCGCACTGCCCCTGCTCGCGGAGGCGCTCCGGAGCGCGCCGGAGGGAAACCGGCCGGTGCTCGTGGGCGCGCTCCGCCAGGTCGCGAGCCGCTGGCAGCCGGGCGATTCCGGAGCAGAGCGCGCCTCGGCCGCGCTTTCGGACTGCCTCCAGACGGATCCGCCCTTCGTCGCCGAGGAGCGGGTCGAGATCGTTCGCGTCGACTCCCGCCTGACGCGCGATCGCGAAGCCGCCTGGCCCGCGTCGCGCGAGCGACTGGCACGTCTGCTCGGAGACCGCGCCGCGATCGTGCGTCTCGCCGCGATCGTCGAGCTCTCTCGGCGCGGCACACCGCCGCCCGGTCTGCCCGACCTCGACCGCACGCTCTCCGACGCGCTCGCCGCCCGGGACCCGCTTCTGCGACGCGCAGCACGGCAGGAGCTGCGCGCGCTCCTCGGAGACGCTGCCGTCGACGACACCTGGTCGCGCCGTCTCGCGCTACTGGCGGGTCACCTCGACCAGCGGGCCGATCGCGCGGAGACCGCGGAGGTCCTGTGCGACGTTGCGCGACGTCACGGAGCGGACATGGCGGATCTCGCGGACGATGCGCTGCGCTTCGCAGATGACCGGGATCCGCGCGTGCGCGGTGCAGTACTCGCGATGGCCGGGCACGCGGGGCGGATCGAGACGGCACCCCGGCTGGTGGCCGAGCTCGGCAGCGCCCAGCCCGAAGCGGTCGCGGGCGCACGAGAGGGTCTGGTCGCGCTGGGCGCGGACGCCGTGCTTCCGCTGCTGGTGGGACTCGAGCTCGGCGGAGCGCTCCGCCGTGAAGCCGCGCTCCACGTGCTGGGCGAGCTCGAGGTCGAAGCGTCCACCCTCGAAGCGCTGTGCGCGCGCCAGGTCGATGAGGTTCGCGACTCGGTACGGCACCGCGCGGCTCTCGACCCCGGCGCGGGCCTTTGCGCGGCGCTGCTGGCCCGTCGCCTCGAGGAGCGGGTCGACGAAGGGATCGGCGCGCTCCTCGGACTCCTGTCGGTCCTGCGCGAGGAGCCACGTCTCAGCGACCTCGAGCGCCGCCTGCGCCGATGTCGGGACGACGGCGAGCGCGATCTTCTCGTCGAAGCGGTCGAGGCCCTGCTCGCGCGGCGGGATCGCGAGGCGCTGCTCCCGCTGCTCGAGACCACGGACTGGAACCGGCGCGGAGAAGCGGCAGCGAAGGCCCTGGGCCGCGCCCTTCCCGAACCGCCTGGACTGCTCGCGGAGCTGCGCGAGAGCGTCGACGCGACGACACGGGCTCTCGCAGAGTCGCTCATGCTGGATGGCAGAGACGGGATCGGGGATGCTCCGGAGATGCCGAACGCGATGCAGGTCGCCGCACAACTCCAGGAGGTGCAGCCCTTCGACCGGCTCGGCACCCAGCAGCTCCTCTCGCTCGTCGAGCTGATGCAGGAGCAGAAGGCCGCGGCGGGCGAGCAGATCTGCGCGGCCGGAGAGGAGGGCCTGGGGCTCTACCTCGTGCTGAGCGGAGAGGTCGAGCTGCGAAGGGGCGGCGTGACCCTCGAGTGCGCCGGGCCCGGCTCGTTCTTCGGCGAGCTCTCGACGCTCGACGGAGTTCCCCGGTCGACCGACGCGGTCGCAAGGAGCGAGGCGAGCCTGATGCGCCTCGACCGGGAGGATGCCTTGCGGTTGCTCGACGAAGCTCCGGGCTTCGCGCTCGGTCTCGCCCAGGCGCTGTCGGCCCGGCTGCGGCGACTCGAGGATCGATTCGTCGACTCGGTGCGAGGTTCGAGCGAGTGAGCGACGACGAAGCCCTGAAGGCCGCGCAGCAGACGATGCGGCGCTTCCAGCACGAGGTGCGGACACCGCTCGGGCAGATCATCGGCTACAGCGAGCTGCTCGAAGAGGAGCTGGAGGACCGCGGTGCCGAGGACCTGGCGCCGGACCTCCACAAGATCCGCAACGCCGCGCAGCGGCTGCTCGATCTCGTCGACGGGAAGCTGCGCGACGAGAAGTCCGAGGGGGCACCCGCGCTTCCGGAGGAGCGGGGGCCGACGCCCGAGGCGGGCGCGGTAGCGGCGGCAGCCGCGCCCGCGCCTGGAGAGGCGGACGACGACGAAGAGGTCGCGCGGATCCTCGTCGTCGACGACGACCCGCAGAACCGCGACCTGCTCTGCCGACGCCTGGAGCGGAGCGGCTTCGAGGTCGCGAGTGCGCGCGACGGCATCGACGGCCTCCGGAGGATCGACACCGAGGACTTCGACCTCGTCATGCTCGACGTCATGATGCCGGGCATGAACGGGCTGGAGGTGCTGGAGCGTGTACGGCGCACCCGCTCGATGTCCGAGCTGCCGATCGTCCTGGCAACGGCCCTCGCCGAGACGGAAGACGCGGTGCAGGGCCTGTCGGGTGGCGCGAACGACTACGTGACCAAGCCTTTCGACTTCCCGATGGTCATCGCACGGGTGCGGACGCAGCTGGCGTCGAGCCGCTCGGCGCGCAAGGTGGCCGCGCTCGCGCGGCAGCTCGAGTTCCGCAACCACTTCATCCGCGAGGCCCTCGGCCGGGACGTCTCGGCCGACCTGCTCGTCGAGCTCGCGGAGACGCCGGGTGCGCTCGACCTCGGGGACGAGCGCCGGACGGTGACCGCCGTAGTCGTCGACATCCAGGGGTCGCGAAAGCTCGCGGACTCGCTGAGCGCCGGCGAGTACGTGACGCTCTTGCGGAACACGCTGAGCTCCATCGCTCGGCTCGTCGACCACCACGGGGGCAGCCTGGACTCCATCACGGGCGACTCGCTGGTCGCCACCTTCGGGTTGCCGGACCCGGACGAAGACGACGCCGCCCGCGCGGCCACCTGCGCGCTCGCCTGCCAGCTCGAGGTACCCGAGATCAACGAGCGCAACGCGACCGCCCAGCTACCACCCGTCGAGCTGTGCGTCGGTGTCGCGACCGGACCGGTGGTGGTCGGTGGCTTCGGGAGCGGCGACGACATGCGTTTCAAGGCGATCGGGGAGCCCTTCCTCGAGGCTGCACGCATCGAGGCGCAGGGCGCCTCCGGCGAGGTCTGGATCTGCAACGAGACGCGGGCGCGCCTGGACACGCTCGCGGAGGTGGATCAGGAGAGGGCGTTCGAGGAGCGGAGCATCCACCGCCTGCTCGGCGTGGGCGGCGAGTGGCTCATGAGCCTGCGCGCGCGACCCGAGGGCTGACCCTCAGGCGAGGAGCTTCTCGATCGTCTCGAGCAGGCGCGGCGGCTCGTCGGGCTTCGTCTCGTAGGCGTCGCAGCCCGCCTCCATGGCGCGCTCGCGGTCGGTGCTCATCGCATGGGCGGTGAGAGCGACGATGGGGATGCCACGGGTGGCTTCGTCTCCCTTCAGCGTGCGTGTCGCTTCCCAGCCGTCGATGACCGGGAGGCTCATGTCCATCAGGATGAGCTCGGGCGACTCGGAGCGCGCCTTCTCGACTCCCTCCGAGCCGTCGACTGCGATCGAGACGTCGTAGCCCCGCTTCTTGAGGCGCCGCGAAAGCATGTCGCGGTTCATCTCGTTGTCTTCGACGAGCAGGATCGACGGCATCGGGTTCGGGGACCTCGTGGGGCGCAGGACGGGTTGGGGAGCGCACCAGTATAGGCGGCTCCCGAGAGCATCAACTCGTGGTGAACTCGCTGCCCCAGCTCCAGGCTGGGATACCCTCGAGGGCGACCTTCGATCGGACCCCCGATCGCAGGAACGGAGGTGTCACAACGATGGAGCGATCCTGGATCTCGGGCGCGGCGGCGGGAGTCGCTCTGGCCCTCGTGGTCTGCACGTCGTCGAGCGCGGCAGCCGACGAGATCGTGATCGGCTCCGGCCAGCAGGGTGGCTACTACGACACCATCGCCAGGGGACTTCGTGCCCTGCTGACCACCGAGTTGGGTGTCCTGGTCGATCACCGCTCCAGCGCGGGCTCGGTCGCGAATCTCTCGAGCCTCGCGGATCCCGAGAGTCCGGTGTCGATCGCCTTCACCCAGGCCGACGCGCTGGAGGTTTGGCTCGAGAGCTCCCCGGAGTTCAAGGAGCAGGTCAGACCCATCGGGAAGCTCGGGAAGGAGTGCGCGTTCCTGATCGCATCTACAGCGGAGAGCGGCTCGCAGGGCCTGGACGAGCTCAACCGCAGCGGAAGCGCGATCGCCGTGGGCGAAGGGGCCAGCGGCGCTGCCGTCACCTGGCCCTATCTCGGCGACCTCCGCTCACGCCCGCCCTGGCTCGAACCGCGACACGTGGACGTGGCCGAGGCGATGCTCGGCTTCGGGAAGCCGGAAGCCGGCGATGTCGCTGCAGCGCTCGTGATCCAGCGTCCGATCGCGATGGGCGGGGCGGTCGAGATGGTGCTCGCAAACCCGGAGCGCTTCCGCTTCGTCGCGATTCGAGCCGAAGATGTCGGGCCCCGGGCGGCGGACCCCTCGATTCCGTACACCTTCGAGAAGGTCAAGGTCGGCTTCGGCACCAACTACAGCGCGGAAGTCGAAACCGTCTGCACGCGGGGCCTGGCACTGGCCCACAAGGACAAGCTGGGCGCGAAGCGCCTCGCGGCGATCGAACGGGCGGTGCTCGAATCCGGCGACCTCGTGTTCCGCGGAAGTCGCTAGGCATCCCGCAGGGACCGTCGAACGAAGAGCCAGACCGAATGGCGGCGGGTGCAGGCGCTCTCGCACCGGTCTCCCAAGAAGGCGTCCCAGAGCTAGCGGCACAGGAACTCGTTCGCCAAGCAGCGAGAGGACGAGGGCGACTCCGTCGTGTAGTCGGCCGTGGCGGCAGCGAGGCTACACCTGCGCCCCATCCTGAAGACCGCGTTCTCCTTCATCCTGGGCGTCGGGCCCCTCGTCATCGCGAGCTGATCCAGGGGGGGACGTTCTATCGCGGCCGGCGAACCGAGCGTGCTGCGCAGAGATGGTCGTGCAGTGGTGGCCTACTGCGTGACGGTGTGGATTTCAGCTGATCTCAGCGATCGACTGATCCGACCAGTCGCCCGATTTCCCTGGACTGAGTCCTGGAACTACGGTGACGCCTCCACTCTCGATCCGGTCGTGAAGGAGAAGAAGAGCGGGGCAAGCGGGTTGCCCGCAATGTCTTCGACCCCGGCCAACTCGACCTCATAGCGAGTCTGCGGTTCGAGAGGAGTGGCCGGAGAGAAACGTATCGCGGTTCCCGAGGTCGTCTGTTCGCCCGAGACGCGAATCTCAGCCGGTGACCGCACCGCAAGCGCACCGTGAGGAAGCGTTGCGGTGTTAGGGACCTCATCGAGCTGGACCTCGATCGTGACGACTCGTGAAACGTCACTGGCATCGAGGATCGGATGCGTTCCGATGACCGTCGGCGGTTGGAGGTCTGGCGATGCCGCAGAGCGGAAGCGGATCCCCAGCCGACGCCCTCCCGCCCCGGACAGGCTCTCGACACGATCAACCTCGAACCGGTAGTCGCGCAGCGGATGCAGTGGTTCGTCCGGGAAGAAGCTCAGGAGCCGGCCGTGATCGCTCAGCTCGATCCGGCCGGACTGGTACCGGGTTCCCGATTCCCACCACGTCAGCGCTACAGTCTCGTCGTTCACGGTGTCTGGGTCGAGCGGTTCGTCCACGCGAAGTTGCGGAACCACGTTCGTAGGCGCCTCTGCGCCCCAGATCGGATTCGAGGAGAGCCGAACGAGGGGAGCCACGTGCACTGTCTGCCCTGTGCTGAAGCGGGCCACGACCTGAGCATCCTCGGCTACGTTGTCCGCCAGATCTCTCACCCCTTCGACGACGATCTCGTAGAGATGCATCGGATCCAGGGGTAGCTCCGGGACGAGAGTCACCTGGCGAGATGAGGAATCCAGCTCCACGGCCGCGGGCACGATTCCGCTGTCGGTCCGCAGCAAGACGCCGTCGAGCCCAATTGGCGAGACGATCTCGTCGAAGGCCACGCGGAGCCGGGTGTTGAGCGGGACCCCTTCAGCACCGTCCCACGGCACTGCACCGAGGACCTGTGGCGGGTCGAGATCGGGCCCGGCAAGGGTCCGGAAGGAGCCCGCAACGGAGCGATGGACGGGATTGCCCGATTCGTCTGTAACGGGCCCGAGCGACCACTCGTAGGAGGTGTTCGCAGCAAGAGCTTCATCGGCCTCGAAGCGCAGGATCGTCCCATCCTTGTCGAGCCAGGTCTCACCGGCTATCGGCGATCCGTTCGCCTCGCGAACTTGGATACCGTGCTCCACGCTCGACGCGGCGATTCGAGAGTCGAAAGCGACCGACGGGACCACGTTCACTGGAACCTCTGCCATGCGAAGGGGACTGACCCAGAGGACGCCCGGGCCGACAGTGTCCTGGCGGTCGCCAGTCGTGAAGTACGCCGAGTATTCGTCGGCCACGTTGCCTGCCAGGTCACGAACCCCTTCCACTTGGAGCCTGTAGCGCGCAAGAGGCTGGAGAATGTCATTCGGCTGGATCTCGACTCGCTTGTTCTCCGAGTCGAATAGCGCCACGCGAGAGTCTAAACTGCCAACGGCGCTCTCGATCCGAACCGAAGTCTGGTCCACGCTCAGCGGATTCACAGGTTCGTCGAAGACGATCGAAATTGACGAGGCGAGACCGAAGTCAACAGCTCCATCGCTGGGCGACACCGAAAGGACTCGCGGCGGGACTCGGTCTTCCGTGGTACCGGTCCCGAAGTACACCGCGACACCCAACACGTCGCCGTCTGCACTGGTAGGCTGAGCTGGACTCCCATCGTGTCGGTGAGGACGCTGCAGGTACAGCGCATAGTGGTTGTTCGGGTCGAGAGGCCGATCGGGTACGAAACGGAGCAGTCGATCTCCGTCCTTGAACGACAGAGTTCCCCCGATACGGTGCGTGTATCCGTACAGAAAGAGGGTATCCACCTCGAGACTCTCAGGCGCGATGGGCTCGCTGAATCGCATCCAGAACTCAGCATTCAGCGGGATCTCCGACCCACTGCCGGGGCTCCACGACTCCAGGAAGGCCGACTCCTCCGAGGGATGTGGTCGCGCCCGGAAGAGCGATTCGAAACGGGCGAAGCCCCTACCCTGGACGTCTCGCAGACCCGACCAGGAAACCCCGGCTTGAACGAGTGCCCCTGAAAGGAACGCCTCTGCTGGAGTGAACTCGATCGTTGCGGGCCCGGGCCCGACCGACCACTCTCCTTCCTTGAGGAATCCGTCCTCCGATACCCAAATTCCCTCGCCAAGCGAGCTCGAGTCGATCTCGGAGTCTGCAAGTAGCGCCACCTTCGTCTCTGGATCGACCCGGGTCGCGCCGTTGGGCGGACGGGAGGCAACGATCCGGGGCGTACCTACGCGATTGCCTTCGCGGCTCTCGGTAGCGAACATGCTCACGAAGGGCTCCAGTCGGTTGCCAGCGAGGTCGGTTATGTCGTCGGTCGCGAAAACCGTGTAGACCTCACCGCTGAAGGACGCATCGCGGAGATGCACCACGGTGTTGTCCTGGGACCGTTCCTTGTAGCCGACTTCACTCGAGCCAGCGTGGAAGAACACGACACCACTGTCGAGACCCGTCCGGTCGACCGGTTCGGAGAAGGTGAGCGTGATCGGCGTGCCAACCGGAACGTCGACCGAGCCGGATGGCGGGACGATGCTGACCACCCGGGGTCGCGTCGTGTCGGGCAGGGGCAGAGCCCCCGTCTGGAACCTCTGCGAACTAGGATAGACCTCGTTTCCGGCCAGGTCTGTCAGGCCGCCCCAGGAGAGTTCGAAGCTGCTCAAGGGCGGGAGGCCGAAGCGGGGCCGGAACCGCACGACTGCGCCCTCAACCAACACCTCGCCCTCGATGGCGTGCAAGGACGAAGTCCACAACCGGATCGGCGTGCGGGCGACCATCAGTGCGATCGGCTCATCGAAGACCAGCGATATCTCGCTATCGACAGGTACACCCTCAGCACCATCAGCGGGCACCGCTCGAAGCAGTTGTGGCCGGGTACGATCAACGAAGTCGGCATGCGCCGACTCTGCGAACTCCCCGTCGATTCGAAGCTCGGCGACGCACGGTAAGGGGTGCTCGTTCTCGGTCACCCTGAAGCGGACCGCGTAGACTCCCTGGACACCCGACTCGCCACCCACGGAAGCCGAGATCGAGAGAGGCTGGGGATCGCGGAGCCTCAATTCACCAGTCTGCTCGAGGACACGACCCTCCTCGTCCGCGAGCTCGATGACCCCTGCGAGTATGCGTGGCGAGTGGCGTAGGGTGGTGACGGAGACCCCCCGGACGGTTGCCGACGACCCCATGCGAACTTCGAAGAAGGGCGCTCCGCCGTAGGAGGTCGAGTCTCCCACATCGGCGCACCAGGCGGAGTCCAGGTCACCGTCGGCGCCCGCGTAGGCGCGGCTTTGACCGCTGCTGGCGAGCGCCTCCGACCGCCGTGCCATCGCGAGGTTCGGGTCCGGCGTTGCGGTCGTCCAGAAGCCGAACCAGACCGGGGAGCTGAGATTCCCAGCGAAGTCGGCAAGGCTTTGGACTCGGACTCGGTATCTGGTACCGGGGTCGAGCAGCTCGTCAGGAACGAACCGCAAGATTCGATCGGAGATCTCGAGAGCCCCTGACAAGTTCCGACCATCGCCATGCTCCAAGCGCACGGGGTTCAAGGCAAGCTTCAGTGGATCGATTGCCTCACCCGCCAGCACTTCGATGCGAGCGTTCGTTGGCACCCTCTCGGCCCCGTCGGGCGGAGCGTTGAGCGCGACCGTGGGAGCGATCTCGTCGCTTCCCGGGCCAGTCGTGAAGCGCGCGCTGTGTCCTGTGGTCCAGAATCCGGCGCTATCCAGGGTCGCTCCGGGTTTGACCCGGAAGGTGTGGGTGGAGTGCGGCGACAACAGGACGGACGGTGTGAAGCTCCCGCCTCGGCCGTCATCGGAGATCGCGACCAATCCGGGCACTGTGCCGAACCGGTTGGACTCGAGGGAAACGAGGCTCGGCTCGAGAGTGTCAGGATTCACTGGCTTGTCGAAGGCGAAGCTCAGGACGGCATTGGTCGGCATCCGCTCCGGCGTCGAGCTCGGACTCGAGGCCACGGGCCTAGCCGGTTCGAGAGCGTAGTGGCCACCCGTCTCGAAGTGAGTAGGAGGCTCCGGCGGAAGCACGTTGTCCGCCCAGTCGCGAATGTCTCCGAAGTGGATGCTGTACTGCGTGTGCGGACGGAGGGGCAGACTCGGTATCAGGTAGAGCACAGGTCGGTCCGGGTCGCCGGAGCCTTCCGCTTGTATCCGCGCGCGAATCGAGTCGTCGTGAGGTCGAACCCCTCGGCCAGAACCCAACAGCGGAAGACCGAGCAGCTCTTCGAACCACTCCCACAGGCGGCTGATGCGTCGCTGGCTCATTCGCCACTTGCGCCGAGGCACTTCCTCGAGCCAGACCTCGCCGAAGGACGCGAACTGGACGGCTTCGTCGAAGCGAACGCCGATTCGAACGTTCACCGGCACGTCGACCATGCCAGCGGGGTGGATCCAGACGACCTCTGGCGGACGCCGATCCTGCTGAAGCCCAGTCGTGAAGCTGTGGCTCAGGCTGGCCTCGTTACCTGTCATGTCGACGATGTTCGAGAGACGGAGAGAGTGTGCGGTGGCGACGGGCAGCAGTCTATCGGGTGTGAAGTGGATGGTACGGCCGTCCTCGGCGAGTTCGACCGAGCCGGGGATCTCGCCGAATGCGCCCGTAGTGAGCCGCACCGAGTGCTCGCCCACCGAGTCTGGGTGCAGAGCCTCGCTCACCTTCAGACCAATCGACGCGTTGATGGGGACCTCTCCACCCGATGGCCATGCATCCTCCCTGTAGGGCCGAGCGACATCCACTCCTGCAGCCGTGGTGAACGAGACCTGGAAGGCCTCCGCCGGGTTTCCAGCGACGTCCGTCAATCCCTCGACTTCGATCCGGTAGGTGCACTCCGCCTCGAGCGGGTCCAGGGGAGTGACAACAACAGTCGAGGAGTCGCGCGATGCAGACTCGATGAGTGCGCGAACCGGCATTCCGCCCGGTCCCCGAAGGGTCATCGCCTGCGAGCCGATGGAGAGACTGCTGATCGCCTCGTCGAAGCGGATCGAGATCGTGGTGTTGACGCCCACGCCGCGAGCCCCGTCGGGAGGTGAAGCGCGCTCGAGCCGTGGTGCCACGTCATCGGCCTCCACCACTCGGATGCGCGCGTGGTACGGCTCTACCTCCAATCCATCCAGGCCGCGCAGCCCCGCGACGGTGAGAGAGTAGACGCGATCCACCTGCAACGACTCGCCCGGTGTGAACCTCAGCAGGTGGAGCGACTCGTGCTGGGTCGTCGTTCCTGGCACGGTCTGGGAGAAGGACCGAAGATGGACCGACGTCGCATCGATCGACTCGGGATCGATGGGCGCGTCGAAGCGAACTTCGATCGGGACGTCCCGAGGATGCATGTGCTCACCGGGGTTTCTGCGGGGAACCGCTGCAAGCACAGTGGGCGGGCCCGCGGCCTGACTTGCGACCGTGAACAGATATACGGGGCTCGCGCGAACGGAGCCCCCTGACCGACCCGTCAATTGGGACGTGATGAAGATCGCCACCTCCGAGCCCTCTGCGAAGGGCCTCTCGGGCCGGAAGGTGATCGTCGAACCAATCGGATCGACGCTCGCCTCTCCTTCGACGAGCGACCCGTCCGCCGATACGAACAAGCCGCGTTCCAGTGAGTCGGCTGCGATGGGCGAGTCGGCATAGATCACGATCGGTGAGTCAGCCGGAACGCGCGTGGCCCCGAACGGAGGGCGGACGGAGACGATGCGAGGCTCGCGGTTGTCGTCGACATCGAACGAACCCGTACGGAAGCGCAGAATCGAGGTGGCTACCGCGTTGCCTGCGAGATCCGCTACCGAGTCGGGTATCACCAGCGCGTAGTCTGAGTCGGGCTCCAAGCCCAGACCTTCGAGGATGATCCGCCGACCGCCGAGGGGCCTACGGAGGGACAGGCTCCCACCTGCGCCGCGCAGGAGGATTCGCTTGGCCGTTGCGGGATCGATGGGCTCCGAGAAGACCAGTTCGAAGAGAACTCGCTCGCCGAGCCCGTCCGCACCATCGCGTGGGCGTGCGTGTAGGAGGCGCGGCCGCCGCGTGTCTGTCGGGTCGCTCTCGGCGGTATGGAAAGTGAGCCTGCCCGCTGAATATCGCCCGGCCCGGTCCCACAGCACGAACCTGCACTCGATGGTCTGCCCAGCCGGCCATGGGATCTCCGGTGTGAAGGTGATGGTCCCATCCTCCACCTCGATGCGTCCCGGGATCTGTCTGGCCTCTCGGTCGATCTGGAAGGACAGCGAATTCGGGGCCACGCTCGCCATGGGCTCGTCGAAGCGCAGCGAGATCGGCGCGTAGCGTGGAACGTCCCTCTGACCGGGTGCTGGGCTGGACTCCACCAGGGAGGGGGAGATCAGGTCCAGAGTCTTGCCCAGCCGCGGATCGTCGTAGTATCCGAGTGCCCGCAGCTCTCGGACGCAAGGCCGCTCCGGATCGTTGCCAGTCAGGCTCAGGCGGACACGGCCAACTCCCCCGACCCCGCCCGGCCCTCCGACCGGAACGCTGAACCCCGAGAGCTCGAGAGGTGGAATCGCAACATCACCGGTTGTCTCGAGCAGATTTCCATCCGTGTCGAACAACTCGAATGATCCCCGGCTGGGCCGATACCGGTCTCCCCCGAACTGATCGAGAGCAAGTCCCAACCCCACCGCCTCAACGCGAGCGGCTCCGGGCAGCGTCACCTCCAGAAAAGGTTCGTCCGCATACCCCGCGGCGCACCACACCGTCTGGGGATCGCCGTCGATGGCTCTGGGGGCGGATCGCTCGTTGCTGCTGGCGACGGCCTTCGCTCCTGCGACACTGGCGACATTGCCGCCGGAGACTGCCGCGACGCGGAATCTGCTGCTGGACGGCACTACAGGATTCCCGGCGAGGTCCCGAAACCCCGAAGCTTCCAGAAGATAGGTGCTTGCAGCAGCCAGCGGCTCGTCGGGGACGAAGGTCAGGGTGTATCCGTCGCTCTGCACGGAACCGGAAACAGATCTGCCGTCGTCAGTGAACAAACGCAACGACTCGTCAGTGGTGCTGAGCGGGTCAAGGAGCTCATCCGCGTGCACTCGAGCGAGTACGTTCGCGGGCAGTCCATCAGCTCCGTCCAGGTCGCTCACCAATCTGGGGCGCGTCCGATCCGGTCGTGCCCCGGTGTCAAAGAACTGGGTATGGGTGGAGTGACGCTTGCCAGATGCAGAGATGACATGCGCCACAGTGAATCGATAGGTGGTGAATCGCTCTAGCCGCTGCTCGGGCTCGAAGTGGATTCGCCGGTGGTCTCGGGACACTACGACCTTCCCGGGCACTCGACCCGCCCTGCTCGAGAGAAGAACTGTCTCTTCGTTGGCGGTCTCGGGATCGATCGCGTGGCTCATCTCGGCGGCAAACAGGACATTGGTGGGCACGGTCGACTCTCGCGCGCTCGGAGGAGGCGACCACTTCAGGACACGGAAGGATCCGGGCTCGAAGGTCTCGCCTACCTCGAAACGAAGCGGGGACCGACTCGCGACTGCCCCTCCGGGTCCCCTCAAGTGCTCGGTCAACTCAACCGTGACGTCCGTTCCCGGCATCAGGCTGGATTGAGGAGCGAAGCGAGCCTGCATGCCGCCTTCGAAGCTGGTCCAAACGCCGGGGACAGTCTCACCATCTTGCCGGACCTCGATCGCTCCCGGGCCAGGCCAGACGGGCTGATCGAAGTACAGCCAGAAGTTCGTGTTCGTGGGAACGGGCTCCGAACTCGATGGAGGCGTCGTAAGCAACAGCTTCGGGCTCGAGATATCAGCCGCGAACCCGACGGTGAACCGCGGCGCCCGGAGATACTGCATCGAGTTCCCGGCGAGGTCGGTCGCCCCCGCCCGCGCCAGCTCGAGCTCGTATTCGCGACCAACGTCCAGCGGATGGTCGGGTACGATCGAGATGGCCCTCCCGTCTGGGTCCACCTGCAACGAGTAGGGAACGCGGGCGCCGGTCCACCGCTCCCACAGTACGACATCGTCCTCGGCGAACCCCGAAGGGTCCATGTGCTCGTCGAAGATCACTGTGATCGGAGTGGTGGCCGGGGCTCCATCCTTTGGCGTCCAGTGAGCGATCCTCGGCCCGGAGCGGTCGCACGAATCTGCGTCAGCGCTCTCGAAGCTCGCGACCAGAGCGGACTCGATCGCGTTTCCGGAATCGTCCTGCACGCCATCGACGTGGAGCAGAAAGTGCGCGTTGGGCGGTAGCGCTGACTCAGGGTCGACGACGATTGCAGTGCGATCCTGCGACAGCCGGACTTCGGAAGGCACGGAACCACCCGCGCCATCCAGAAGGCGTACGGTGTCCGCCGATGTGGAGGAAGCGAGCAGTGGCTCGTTGAAGTGGAGCGACAGTGCGTCACAGATCGCGACGCCGTCTGGGGCATGAAACGATGCAGAGATCAGCACCGGAGGCACTGTATCGATGCACTCGCCCGGGATGCCGACACCACCACTGCAGTCGTCGTCGACGCCACTGCAGAACGCCGGCAGAGGTGGGACCTGTCCTCGACACACTGTGGGCATGACTCCGGTACCGGGCACAGCGTCGCGCTCCTCGGGAGAGTCGACAGGCGTGCCCGCAAGGAGCCCGCGTCGACCCCGGTGGTCACGACGGGGCAGAGCCCGGCTGAATGACCGCTGGACGCGCCGAATGTCCAGACGGCTCACGTAGCCATCGCCGTCGATGTCAGCCACCGCGCAGTCGAGCTCGCCGGGCCCGTGCTCAGGGAGGCAGCCCTCTACCAGGGCAATATCCCGTTCGTCTACGTGGCCATCGGCATTCAGGTCCGTTCGGCCTGTAGCGCACTCGGGCCCAAGCGCAGCCATTGCCAGAATCACCGCGGCGAAGAGACCGAGCGATTCACGGCTCGATGAGATGCTCACAGGTGCTTGGCACCTCGCGAGTACCGGGGAGACCAGGAAACTAGCAAAGCCCGGTTGACACACAACGCGGCCGCTTCTCCCACGAGCCCCTGCCCGACGCCCACATCTTGTTCAGACGAAGAGAGCTGCATTCGTCGCCCCTCGGACGGAGGGACCGAGCGCCGAACACCAGCGACGGGATGACACCAGGGGCTCATCCGACGCGGCTTGCGACGCCCGCGCGTGTCGGTCGACATGAGCTTGGTCCGAATAGAGAACGAGCTCGTCTTGCGGCTCCGACCAGATCCCCAAGTGGGGCATGTTTCCGCAAGAGCCACGGCCGCCTGATCCGGGAGCTGCCCAGGGGGGACAAGAGCTACACGATCGGAGCGGTGCGACCCGCAGGCCGCGACGGGACGATGTGTAGTCCGTCCGGCCTCCAGGAGTCTGGCAACCGCCATCCATGCCCAGCGAGTAGTTCCGCAGAGAGGGCTGCCACCTCTCGGCAACGTGCAGCAGATCCAGCTGCTCGCGAGCGGAGCCAGGTGACGGCCGACGTACAGCAGGCGTGTCATGCACTCAGCGTCGACCCCGAGGACTTGACCGGTTCATGTGTCCGCATGACTAGATGGCCGTGGGGCCAGACCATCGTGAACTCTCCTCCGGCCGTCCGGTCGCTGATTCGTTGCAAAGCGCGAGCGAGCGGGGGAAAGTCGGCGTCACCGCCTGGCGCATCGCGGCGCGCGCCGCCGTCGCCAGCAGACGAGCCCGCCGAGCGTGGACAGTGCCATCGAGGCGAGGGCGGCCGCGCCGGGCGCGGGGACGGGCTGGATGATCGCGTAGGTGGCGGCGTGCACGCTGAGCGCGGTGGCCTCGTAGCTCACGCCATCGATGTAGTCGGGCGGCGTGAACGGGTTGTGCTCGGTCTCACATCCCCAGCAGTAGACCCTCCCCGAGCCCGACTGGATCGCGCAAGCGTGGAGGGGGCCCACGGCGATCTCTCTGGCGCCACCGAGGGTTCCATCCACCTCCGGAGGCGGAGGCTCGCAGGTCTCCCCCCAGCAGCGAACCGCACCGGTCAACATCTGCACGGCGCAGACAGAGCCAGAGCCGACTCCCAGCCCGACGACGGGACCGAGGCCGGGAGGAGGCTCGAGCTGGCCGCGCTCCGCCTGCCCCCAGCACACGACGGCGTCGGTCGGGTCCTGGATCGCACAGCTGTAGTACTCCTGGCGCAAGTCGGAGAGGTAGGCCCCAGCGGAGCCGATCGCGAAGGCCCTCCCCTCGGTGCCGTCGACGGACGCCGGCGGCGTCACGTCCTCGTCACCCCAGCAGAAGACCGCTCCGTCGAGATCGATCGCGCAGCCGTGATAGAAGCCGCTCGAGACGGCCCTCACCTTCTCGACGGGCGCGAAGCGGTCGTTCCAGCAGTTCAGGTCACTCGAGTCCTCCTCGATCGCGCAGAAGGCGTGCTCTCCGATCGAGATCGCGCTGGCCCCGCCGAGACTGCCGTCGAGCGAAGGCGGAGCGGGACCGGAGTAGCCCCAGCACACGACTCCACTCGTCTCGCTCTCGATGGCGCAGTGCTGTTGCCGGGACACGTCGAGCGCTACGGCCCTCCCGGTGAGCCCGTCGACGTCACCCGGGGCTCCTTCCAGCTCGCCCCAGCACTGGACGGCACCCGAGTCGATCTGGATGCCGCATGCGCTGTTGCTGCCGACGGCGATGTGCCGAAAGGGCCCCTGATCGACGCCGGGGTATCGCGCGCTGCCGAGCCCTCCCCAGCAGCGCAGGTCACCATCCTGCGACCGGATCGCGCAAGCACCCGCGTAGCCGACCTGGATCTCGGAGACGGCGCCGACCGAGTCGGGCACGTAGGCGTCCTCGCGGTTCCCCCAACAGACCGGCAAGCCGTTCGACGCCTGGACGGCGCAGATCCAGTCGTTCCCCACGCTCACCGAGGCGGCGCCACCCTCGCTGCCATCGACGGAGGGCGGGACGCCTGCGGCGCGCGGCCCCCAACACACGACGCCGTCGTTCGAGGCCTGGATGGCGCACATGGTCAGGTTGCCGGCGGAGATCGAGCGGGCCGTTCCGGCCGTCCCGTCGACCTCCGGCGGGATCTCCACCTCGCCGGCGTAGTACCCCCAACAGATCACGGCGCCCTCGAGATCGATCGCGCAGCCGTGCTGATTCGACATCGCGACCGCCCGGGCACCCCCTTGCGTGCCGTCGACGGCAGGCGGTGGGCTCGCCTGGCCGAGCGCGTCGTTGCCCCAGCAGGCGACGGCGTCCTCCACGATCGCACACGCGGCGCCGCCCACCGCCACTCCGGTCGCCGGTCCGGGGTGTCCGCCGAAGGCCGGGACGCCGGCGAGCCGGCCTCCCCAGCAGACGACCCGTCCATCGGCCGCCCCGATCGCGCAGAACCCCGTGCTGCTCGAACCGGCGATCGCTACCGCCGCACCCGGCTCGTCAGTGCTCACGGATCCCGGCGGCGGCTCGCCGGGCCCCCAGTACACCACGTGTTGTGCCATCGCCTGTTCGCCCGAAGCGAGCGCCCAGGAGACACACCAGGCCGCAACGAGGGTGCGAACCGACTGGACGACCAGGGGAAGGGCGACTCGAGGGCCAAGGAGGGGGTGCGGCACGATTTCCCGAACGTAGCGAAGCGCGCTTCCGCCCGGTCAGAGGTGGCCGTCCGCCCCACCAACGGACTTCGCAGCCCTCGCCGAGGCGGCGGGAACCAGCCGGACTTCAAGAAACAGGACAATGCTTGGCGACACGCGGGCGTGACCGAGGCGATGCTCGGCTTCGGGAAGCCGGAAGCCGGCGATGTCGCTGCAGCGCCCGTCTGCACGCGGGGTCTGGCACTGGCCCACAAGGACAAGCTGGGCGCGACGCGCCTCGCGGCGATCGAACGGGCGGTGCCCGAATCCGGCGACCTCGTGTTCCGCGGAAGTCGCTAGGAGTCAGGCAGGGCCCGTGCAGCCGGGCCTGAGGCCCGCTCAGGGCTCGCGGACCAGCACCTTCACGATGCCCGCGAGCTCCATCGATGCACCCGCATCGTCAGGAAGCGGAACGTAGATCGACACGCCAAAGGCATCAGCGCTCTCGTCGTACTCCAGCTCGCCATACCAGCTCCTGCGCTCGGTTGCGGTTCGCGTCCACCACGCCTCGTCGGCCTGATAGTAGTCCGAGGTCGTGTGGCTCTGGCAGGCATTGCCGCCCGTCCGCCCGCTGACGATGATCTCCGCGAAGATCGGCTCCTCCTCGGTGTAGGCCCGCAGGGCTTCGTTGCACGCGGCGTCGGTCACCTCGGCGACCACCCCGTCGGCCTCGCCGGCGCGCCAGCGCTGGTCTCGCTCGAGGAGAGTCCGAAGATCGGCGGACCCGGGATCGGCGTCGTACCGCGCCAGGGCGCCGACGAGGGCAGGCGAAGTGAGCAGGGCGCGCAGCGAATCGGTCCTGGCAGTGACCAGCTCGACCAGGCGCTGCAGGCGCTCTTGCTGCTCGGCGTCGAAGTGGTCCTCCACGGTGAGGATTCGCAGATCGAAGTCGCTCTCCGGAGACAGGTGCTCCGCCGTGCGCGCGACGTAGAGATCCGGCCGCAGCGCCTGGTGATCCCGCTCCCATGCATCGGCGAGGATCCGGGCCACCCGCTCGTGCACCCGGGGTGCGGTGAGGATGCCCACGTGGCTCGCGGACTCCGGGTAGGTGGTCGCGGCTTCTTCGGCTCGAACATCGAGCTGGCTCACCAGCGGGATGACACCATCCCCTCCCCCCGGTTGGGTCGAGTCCGGCAGGAAGGCCCAGAAGAGATGATGGTCGACGTAGGGGGCCAGCGGCTCGGCGTGGAGATCCTGGAGGAAGCGGCTGTTCGGAACCATGTCCACCCAGGAAACGCCATCCAGCCACTTCGGCTTCAGAGCGCCGGGAACCGACTGGATCACCGCCGCCGACGGCTGACCACCGAACGGCGTAGCGAGTGTGATGAAGAGCCGGACCAGCTCGCGCTTCTTCAGTGCCACGTTCTTGTTGATGAAGGACCGGGAGACCAGTCCGCCCATGCTGTGCGCCACGACGTAGAGGCGTCGAAGGTCATAGGTCACGCCGAGCTCGAGGACCGCATCGTGCAGAATCGTCGCGATCCTCTCGAGGGGGAGGGTCGAGGGATAGGCGAAGAACCACGGTTGGAAGCGTTCCCGGTCCAGGGCCTCGATGAACGGCCGAAGGTCCTGGGGCGAGCCGTTGATGCCGTGAACGTAGAGAACCGGGATCCGAGCGGGGTCATAGGGCTCCACGAAGAACACGCCGATCGCCCCGCGGGCCATGGCTCCCAGCGGACGATCGGAGGCGGCGCGACCCTGTTCGCTCGAGAAGCGGGGATCATCGAGCGAGGCCAGCAGTCCGACGTTGCGGCGGGGTGCTGGAACATTGCTGTCCGCGTGCCGGCCCGATAGGTCGAGCGACAAGCCCCCAGGAGGCCTCGCGCTCCGGGTCATCGCGATCTCCACACCCTGCAGGTCTGCAGCCGAGTCGAGGACCAGCGGATCGTCCCGCCCCGCAAAGCCCAGGGGCTCGCCTGGCGAGTGGCGGAAGTCCTTGTCGAGGTCTTCGAAGGCGACCACCAGGTAGCGGCCCGGCGGCGCGACGAGCGAGAAGCGGCCGGGCTGCAGCTGCACTCGATAGTTCAGCAGGACCGGCTCCAGGCCGCGCAGCGCGTAGAGAACCACCAGCGTCGGGTCGCCCGGGCCGTCGACGGTCCGGGTTTCGCCCTCGATCCGCCCGAGTTGCTCGAGAACCTCGATTTCCCGGCCGAGGTCGCGCAGGGCGCATCCGCCCAGCAGCAGGGTCAGCAGCAGGATGGAAACAGCGCGGAGAGTCAAGGTCGGGCCGGGGGCCTGGGATCCACCGACGGATCGAAGCGAACGCCCAGAGCTGAGTACTGGAACACTACGGGATCGCGACAGCAGACCGGATGCAGGTGGCCTCCCCGGCCGGGACCTGCTGCTGGCTCATCGCTCGCAGCCCGGCTCAACGCTTCCGCGAATGGCACGAAGTGCACTTGGTCGGCGCCTTCGCGCCATCCCGTTGCCCGGCCTGGAGGGCCGCGTTCATGCTCTTGTGACAGCCCACGCAGCTGGTCTCTTCCTGCCCGGACTCGCGCGGGAAGCCCTTGTTTTTGGTATGGACGGCGCGCGTCTTCGCCCGATCCTCCCCCGCCTCACCGTCGAGGTTGTGGCAGGTCACGCAGGCTTCGGGACTCTCGTTTTCGTCTTCATGGGTGTGGTGGCAGTCGTTGCAGGTGCCGTTCGGCAGGTAGCGCTTCGACGCATGGGCGAGATGGGGGAACTCGACGGCGTTGTACTTCTTGCCGCTCGTGTTCAGGGTGATGACCTCGTCGACGTCTTCCAGGAACGACTCGACCCCCGTCGCGTTGCGCGTCGCAGCCAGGGCCTGACGTTCGGCCTCCTTGCGCGCGGCGTTCTCCGCGGCTTCGCGCTTGGCCTTCGCGGCGGCTTCCGCAGCCAGGGCGGCCTCGGCAGCTCGCCGCTCCTCGTCCTTCCGTCGCTTCTCCTCTGCCTCCATCTTCTTTCGCGCCGCTTCGCGCGCGGCAGCCTCGCGCTCGCGCGCGGCGGCTTCGGCCAGCTCGGCCTCCTCACGGGAGCGCTCTTCCGCCTCGGCCGCCTGGCTCGCTTCCTCTCGTTCGCGCCGTGCGGCCGCTTCCCGTTCGGCACGGGCCTTCTCCTGGGCCGCGGCCTCGCTCGCGAGTCTGTCCGCCTCGCGGGCGCGTGCCTGCTCGACCCGCTCCTGCCGGCGATTGGCTTCCGCGACCGCGTCCTCGTAGTAGAACTCGTCCCCGGGATCGACCCAATGCGCGATCGAGCGCGAGAACTCGCGCAGGTTGAACGGCTTGTAGGTCGGGCTGCGCGGGTTGTGGCAGGAGGTACAGACTTCGCGCCGCTCGGTCAGATTCGTGAGGATCTGGAAGCCCATCTCCCCGCGGCTCGGGTTGCCCGGGCCGTGGTCTTCCTGCGCGTATTCGCTTCCCGGACCGTGGCAGGCCTCGCATCCGACTCCGTCTTCGTCGCGGTAGCTCGGCGCCAGCTGCTCGGGCGCGGCGCCGAAGGCGGTGACGTGGCACTTGATGCAGCGCCAGTCGCCCGCCGGATCGTCGATGCCGCGCTTGCGCTTCGCGATGACCTTCGTGTAGTCGCGGCTCAGAGTCTGATGAGCGGTGGAGTGGACCGTGTGGGCCCAGACCGTGGAGGCGCCCTTCGGGAAGTCGCCGGTCGAGTCCCGGTGACACTCCACGCAGGCGCCGGGGCCGACGTACTGGAACCGTCCCCGTTCGAGGGTCGGCGTCTCGCGGGGACCGTAGTCGAGGATCTCCTCTTCGACAGCACCGGTCGGCGGATCGCCGAACTGGATGTAGCGCGCCGCCACGTAGCCGTTCGTATAGCCACCGCCGGCTTCGATCGAGTACCACTTCGTCTTGCCGACCTGCTCCGTGCCGAAGACGGTGACCGCGTCGTACTTCAGCAGGATGCCGACGATGGCGGAGCGGGTCCCGGGGCCCACGCGAAGGTTCAGCGCCGTGGTGTCGACATAGCCGGGCTGACCCTCCTGTGCGTACGCGGGAAGCGGCGACGCGAGGACGGTGAGCCCCGTGGCGAAGAGCGCGGCGAAGAAGCTGCGCATCGGCGCCACCGTCGTCGACCGGCGGGGTCCAAGAAGAGGGCTTCGCAAGCTTCGTCGCACCGGGTGGCTCCCCCGATTCATCCTGGCGTCTCCTTCGAGCTGGGTGTCGGCTTTCGCGTCGACTCCGATCCGCGGTCGACGCCAGAGAGCGTGATCTGCCTCGTGTGTCAGCCGGGTCCTACTCGTTTCCCGTCGCCGGCTTGCCCCTGAGCTCTGTGGAGATCAGCGGGTCGATGGCCGCCAGCTGAGATCCATCGTGGTTCGCGACGAAGCGCTCGACCTGGGCGTGGATCCGGTCGGCCGCCGACGTCGCCTTCACCCGGCTGCCCCCGCCGGGCTTCAGAGGCACGGACTCGGCCAGGCGGATGATCTCGGTGACCTCCTCGAGATCGATCTTCGCGCGCACCTTCTTCAGCTCGCCGAGGGATTCCCCGATGCGCTCCTGGAGGCCCTTCAAGAACCGGCCCTGAGAGTAGGCCTCGGTGAGGCCGCGGATTCCGTGCTCGACGTCGAGGGCGCGACCGATGACATGAAACACCCGCCTGCGTTCGGGCGTGAGCGGTGCGTTCTCGCCCTGCGCGGTGCGCTGGAAGTTGTGGCGGATCTCCCCGGAGAGCCAGGAGACGAGATCGATCCGGCTTCCGGCGACGTGACCACCATCGTTCACGATCTCTTCGTCGGGCCCCAGATGACAGACGAAGCACTGGTTCACGAGGGCCACCGTCGAGTGTGTCGGCGATCGCCAGCCCCGAGCCAGGGACTCTCGGACACGCTGGCGTCGATGCTCCGGGGATTCGTCCGCGGCCGAGCGAATCTGCTTCCCGTTCTCGGCCCCGAAGCTGGAATGGACGTCCACCCAGCCGGCACCGGGACCGTGGCAGGTCTCGCAGTCGGTGGCCGTGATCTCCTGCTCGCCGAGTACGTCGCGATAGTAGTTGTAGTGACAGACGTCGCAGATGCCGTCCGACTCGACGTCGAAGAGCTCGAGCTCCTCCACGATCTGCTCGACTTCGTCCGTGACGTCCTCGTCGTAGCCGTCGGTGATCAGCGTGGAGTGGCTACTGAGGAGCCAGGCCTTGTACTCCTTCTTGTGGCACTCGCCGCACCGCTCGGGCCCGACGCGCTCCTCCTCTACCGCTCCGGCCGGCAGGGGCGCCAGGAGGAGTGCGACGAAGAGCGCCGCCGTCCCGGCCGCGACCGTCCCCAGGACCCGAAGCATTCCTGGGCCCGGCATCAGAACTTCACCAGCCACTCGCAGCGAGCTCCCCAACCGAAGTCCTCGTCTTCCCGGTGACCGATGAAGGAGTCGACCCGGAAGATGAAGTTCTGGAAGAGGGCCTGCTGAAAGGCCAGGCCGCCCGCCACGGCGCCGTCGCCGTCCACGCCGCTGGTCCAGCCCTTCCGACCGCCGACTTCGAAGTTCAGCCAGGTGCGGTTGCGGTTCAAGAACAGCTGGTAGCCGATCGCCGCGCCCGCCGAGTCGTTCACGCGGTTGCCGATCGGGGCCCCGTAGCCGCCGAGGCCCACCGCTGCGAAGAGCACACCGGCCCGCCCCAGCGGACCGCCGGTCGTCGGGTCCCGGGCCGCCGAGGAGAACTCGTTGATGCCAACGAATGCGTTCAGGTAGAGGTTGTCGTGGGTGCCCGTCGGGACCCAGTTGATCTCGGTGAAGAAGAGCCCGCCATTCCGCGTGGCCCGCGTATCGCCGCTGAAGCGCTGGGAGACCAGCGCCCGGAAGAGGGTGGCGAAGGGGCCCAGGCGCTGAATGAAGCTGAGGCCGCCGTGGAACGAGTTTCCGGCGTCGTCGTTGCCCGATCCCACGAAGACGAGATCCAGATTGATGGTGGAGAGCGGGATGTCGGTTTCGATCAGCAACGCGCCGAGCGTGGCCTGGCCGTCGGTTCGGTTGTCGGCGCGGTGGATGTCGTTGAAACCGCCGAGCGCGGTCACCCGCGTGTTCGTCGTGCCGCCGAAGTTGATGTTGTTGCGCGTGATCGCGACGGAGTCGATGACGTCGTTGATCAGGATCCCGTCCTGGAAGAGGAGGGGCTGACGACCGCCCGAGAACTCGATGTCGAGCGCCCGGGTCTCGTCCGGATCGAGGTTCGGAAAGACCTCACCGAAGTTGAACTCCATGAAGGCGGCCTGGGGCTCTGGATCGAACTCGGTGTCGCAGCCGTCGCCCTCGTTCGGCTCGAACTGGCAGCCGCTGAACTGGCCTTCGTCCCGAAAGACGCTCCAGCCGACGACGATGCGTTCGGTCGGCGAGACCTCGACCTCGCCGAAGATGTCGAGGCGATTGCTCCAATCCGAGACGCGCGTGTCGCTGTCGCCTTCCGGATCGAAGGCCTGGACGCCCGTCCTTGCGGTGCCCCAGATGAGCAGCTGCGGCTGCCAGACGGCGCCGCCC
Source organism: Myxococcota bacterium (assembly GCA_028284295.1). Lineage (GTDB taxonomy): Bacteria > Myxococcota_A > UBA9160 > UBA9160 > UBA4427 > JAJDAN01. The sequence continues at coordinate 24,322 of JANQSB010000109.1, forward strand.
GGCAGCTCGAAGCCCGAGCCGATCTTGCCCGTGCCGAGGAACTTCGGCCCCGCCTCGATCGTCAGCGGACGTTCAGGGGCGAGCTCCGCCTGATAGGGGACCACCTCGTCGGAGATCCGACTCTTGCTCTCGCTCTCGTTCCCGTCCTCGCCCTCCGCGGTAGCGACCTGCGGCACGAGAACGAAGACCAGGATCGCGGCCAGGGCCGCGATCGACGCGTACGGGCGCGGAATCGGCATGGGTACTCGCATCAGTTGGAGGCCGTTCGAGTGGCGGTCGGTCGCGGGACGTTTCGGCACTGCAGGGCGCCGGCCGGCTGGGCGCGCTCGGCCTCCTGCGTGACCTGCTGCCCGCTCGCGAGGGTGACCTCGTGGCGCCACAGGACCTGCGCCCCGGCCACGACGTTGTCCGCGACCTCGCGCGGGCTCATTCCGTACTCGAAGCCCATGAAGGCGATCTCGGCGACCAGATTGACCGGAATCATCTGGCCGATCAGCTCGACCTCCGCCGTGTAGGGCCCTTCGGCGCCGAGATCGCGGAGCGTCCGTCCGCTCACCTTGTAGGTCGGCCAGCGATCGTCGCCCGGCAGGATCACCTGCTTGTGTTTGCGCGCCCCGCGTGGACGTCCGTAGAGCGATGTCGGGCGTGCCTCCGGGCGCAGGAACGGGAGTGGATCGACGGAGAAGTTGATGGGCAAGACCTGCTCCCGCTCCGTGCCGCGGATGTTCCGGGTCAGGAACTTCGACTGGAGGCTGAAGAGGTAGGGATCCTTCGCGATCTCCCCGTTGTGGACGTAGACCGAATGGGCGTCGCGGAGGTCGCCGTTCGGGTCGCGATCGCCCGACACGAAGACCTGCTTTCCGTTCTTGTCCTTCACGACGACGCTCAGGAAGATGATCCGCTCGGCGTCGAAGCCGGTCGGCACGCCGTGGCCGTCGGTGCCGTTGTAGACCTGCACCGCGAAGGAGATGCCGTCGTCTCCGGCTTCCTTGACCTTGATGTCGCCGAGTCGGAAGCCGGCCTGGAGCACCTCGAGCCGCACCGCCTCGACGCTGTCGAGGACCTCGCAGTTCTTGTCGATCAGCGCGCGCGCGCGGCGTCGCTTGCCGACCGATCGCCAGACCTTGGGGAACTCCATGCCCTCGTCGGCCGCCTTCTCCTCGAAGGCGTCGTCGCCCCAGCCGCCCTCGTAGTCGAACTCGACCCACTCGGAGATCGTGGCCAGCTTGGCGGTCTTCGGGTTGATGGGGAAGAGCGCGGGGTGGATGATCGAGTAGTCGGGTCCGGCGAACATGTGGTTCGTCAGCTTGCGGGACGCCGTCGGCACGCCCCCGACGATCGCCGCCGGGCCTTCGTCGTAGCCGCCGTTCTCGCCGGGCGTCTTCGACATGTGGCAATCCTGGCAGGAAACACCGTTCCGGGCGGCCGGGGAGGTCTTGTACTCGCTGAAGGCGTCCTCGAGGCGGAAGCCGTTGACCAGCCGCACGTCGTGGCAGGCCCCGCAGAACCCCGACTCCGTCAGGAAGGTCCGCTGCTCGGAGGTCTCGTGGATCGTGCGCCCCGCCTCGCCGCAGCCGGCGACGCGAATGTCCGGGTCGGCGAGGAC
>JANQSB010000338.1 GCA_028284295.1 Myxococcota bacterium
CCGTCCGCCGGCTCCAGAGGAAGCCGAAGGTGCCGAACAGGCCGCCCGCGCCCACCCGCATCGGTCTGCCGTAGGCCTCCTTGAAGGCGTCCAGATCCACGACCCGCGCGGCGGCCACCTCGTGGAGCGGAATCTCGAGGCTTCGGACCGGCCATACGATGGTGAGGAGCGCGGGCGTGACGCGATAGCTGCTGGGACGCGCGTAGACCCACACGCCCGCATAGAGGAGCACGAGCAGCGCGCCCGTGGGCAGCAGCACCGGCGCGCCCGCACCGCTGCCCAGGATCCCGATCCCCAGGAAGAGCGCCGGCAACGCGAGCAGCGCGAGGGTGAGACCCAGGATCAGCGGGCTCATGGGTGCGACCCGGAATTCGGACACGATGGGAGCGTACCGCGCGGCGCCGGTTGCGTGCTCGTGGATCTGCTAGACCGGGACGCTGCGGACGGGCATTCGCGGCCGGTCCGACCGAAGGAGGCTCTTCCGTGAAGCATCGTGTCATCCAGTGGAGCACCGGCAACGTCGGCTTCCACAGCCTGCGCCACCTGATCCGGCACCCCGACGTCGAGCTGGTGGGCGTGCACGCCCACGACCCCGCCAAGCAGGGGCGGGACGCGGGTGCCCTGTGTGGTCTGCCGGAGGACACCGGCGTGGTGGCGACGGGAGACGTCGAAGCGCTCCTGGCCCTCGGTGCGGACGCCGTCGTCTACACCGCGAAGGGAGAGACCCGTCCCCAGGAGGTCATCCCGGAGCTCGCTGGGATCCTGCGGGCCGGGATCGACGTGGTCTCGACGACGCCCATCTTCCTCATCTGGCCCGCCCACGCCCAGCCCGAGTGGCGCGATCCCCTCGAGCAGGCCTGCCGCGACGGCGGCTCCACCCTCTACGTCAACGGCATCGACCCGGGCTTCTCGGGAGACGCATTGCCCCTGGCGGCGCTCCAGCTGGCCGACCGGATCGACGAGGTGCGCGTCCAGGAGCTGGTCGACTACTCGACCTACGAAGATCCGGACTTCACCGGCGTGAGCTTCGGCTTCGGCCGCGACGCCGACTACACGCCCCCGCTCGCCCTCCCCGGGGTGCTCCGGGGTGCCTGGGGAGGCATGGTGGAGCTGCTGGCCGCCGCCCTCGGCGTGAAGCTCGACGAGATCCGCGAGCACTACGATCGCGTGTACGCGGCCGACTCCTTCGAGACGCCGATGATGTCGGTGCCGCGCGGCGGCTGTGAGGCCGTGCGCTTCCAGCTCGAGGGTGTGGTGGACGGCCGGGTGCGGATCGTGACCGAGCACGTGAACCGGCTGCGCGACGACGCCGCCCCGGACTGGCCGCGGCCGCCTGCCGACCGCGCGGGAGTCCACCGCTGCATCGTGACCGGCAACCCGGGCGTTCAGCTCGAGTGCTTCGTCACCGGCGAGGACGGGGACCACAACACCGGCGGGGTCCAGGCGACCGCAACCCGTCTCATCAACGCGATCCCCGCCGTCCGCGCCCACGCCCCGGGCATCGTCAGCAGCCTGGACCTGCCGGCCACGCCTTCGCGCAACCTCGCCCGCGATTGAGAGGAGCGTGCGTCGGGGGGCCGTACAGATCGCCGGCGTGCACGACGTCGAGGAGGCGGAGCTGCTGGTCGCGTGCGGGGTCGACTTCGTCGGCCTGCCCCTGCGGCTGAAGCAGAACCCCGACGACTGCAGCGACGCGGAGGGGGCTCGCATCTGCGAGGCGCTCGCGGGTCGCGCCGAGACGGTGCTCATCACCTACCTGCTGGACCCCGGCGAGATCGCCGGGCTGGCGCGGCGCCTGGGCGTGGGCTGGGTGCAGCTGCACGGCGAGATCCAGCCGGCGGCGGTGGTGCGGCTTCGCGAGGAGGCGCCGGAGCTCGCCATCGCCAAGAGCCTGATCGTTCGCGAGGGCCAGGCGTCGCGTCTCGAGGCGGCGCTCGACGCCTACGTGCCCGTCGTCGACGCCTTCCTGACCGACAGCTTCGATCCCCGGACGGGCGCCGAGGGAGCCACGGGCCACACGCACGACTGGCAGGTCAGCCGGCGCCTGGCCGAGCGCAGCGAGCGGCCGCTGGTGCTCGCCGGCGGGTTGACCCCGGAGAACGTCGGTCGGGCGGTGGCGGAGGTGCGCCCCGCCGCCGTCGACACCCACACCGGGGTCGAAGGGCCCGACGGGCGAAAGCAGGCGGATCGCGTACGTCGCTTCGTGGCCGAGGCCCGGAAGGCCTTCGCGGCCCTGGACTGAGACGACGGCTCGCGGTCCCGGGTCCGGCAGCCCGGCAAGCGAGCTGCGTGTGCGCTCAGCGAGGCTCCAGACGGACCGGGATCGACTGGCTGCCATCCCGGCTGGCCG
>JANQSB010000156.1 GCA_028284295.1 Myxococcota bacterium
GGTGGGGTTTGTGGTTGACACGTGGGTGCGTCGGCTGGGATGGTGCGCGGATGCGTTCGGCTGTGCTGGCGGTGGTGTTGGTGTTGGTTGGTGGGCTCGTGGTGGCGGGGCCGGGTTGGGCTCAGGAGCTGCTGGTCAATGGGGGCTTCGAGACCGGGGATCTGACCGGTTGGGACGAGGGGCTCGGGGCTGGCGAGGGCAACGTGGTGACGGTCTCCGCCCCGGCGGCGGAGCCTTGTGCTCGCATCAATCCGAGCACGCCCCGATCGGGCTCGTACCTGTTCTCGACGGCCGTTGCAGATGGCGCCACGGCCCTCACGCCGGCGATCTCGATCTCGCAGACGATCGACGTCTCGGGCCTTCCGAACGGCTCGCTGGTGTCGTTCAGCGGCTTCTTCGCCGGGGCCGCGGGCTGCAACGAGTTCTCGAGTGACGACCCGGTCACGGTCGAGCTCGCGCTCTACGGCAACGCCGGGACGACACTGCTCCACTCGCGTTCGGCGGGTCCCCTGGACCCGACGCCCGGGGCCTGGCGTGAGCTGGCGATCGGCGAGACTGCGGTTCCCTTCGGCGCCGACACCCTCGTCGTGACCATCCAGGCGGATCTCGACCCGGGCTTCGCGTCGATCGACATCGGCATGGACGACCTGTCCGTCATGGCGAAGACCACGCCCCCCGTGCTCACCGCCACCTGGAACTCCGTGTTCGCCATCCGCGCGATCGGTGGAACCATCCAGCCGGCCCTCCTCGTCGGCCTCCAGCCGTCTGGCGCCGGGGCCACCGCCGCCATGCCGGATGCGGAGACCATCGAGTTGACCTACCTGGCGATACCCCCGGACCCGATCATCCAGATGGACCTCGCGAGCTTCGGTCCGCCCTTCTATCCGCCGGACCCCATCAAGGCGATCAGCGACAGCCGCCTGGAGGTCGAGATGGACGAGGCGGGCGTGATGGGCACGCTCGTCATCGACGTCGTCACCAGCACGGGCGAGGTCATCGATCCGCTCTCGGTCGTCGGCTTCAACCCACAGCCCGAGCCCCCCTCGCCGAGCAACTGGTCCTTCCAACCACCCCCCACGGCTCCCGGCGAAGGCCTCTCGATCCAGATCCCGCTGGTCGCAGGAGGAGGCGGCGCGGGTGCCGGAGCCACCCGAGACGTGACCCTGACCCTCCAGGTCCTCGACGACGACGACAACCCCATGCCCCTCGGCATCGTCCCCGCAACCCTGCCCGGCCTGACCCCCGGAGCCATCGCCGGCCTCGCCATCCTGCTAGCCGCCGCAGGAACCACCGCCCTCCGCCGCACCCGCCGTCGGTAGCCCGACCCCGAGAGCACCGAGCGCCCTGCCCGGGGAACGAGCCGCGAGCCTCGACCAACCGGGAATGAGCCGCGAGAGGGTCGATGGTGCCGGAGATTCGTGGCCCGCGGACCGGAGGGCGGCGGAGGCGTGCTCCTGCACGTCGAGCACGGCCGCAGGGAGCAGGTCGCGAAGATGCGGTGCCAGCGGCCCTCTCGTCCTAGAGCACGATCTGGTCGACGATCTTGGCGAGCTGCCGGAGATTTCGGCACTCCTCGACGACGTCGCAGTACGGCAGGTAGCGGTCCATGACGCTGTCGCCGAAGCCCCAGGCGCTGGGCGACTCGGGGTTCAGCCACACGACGTTCTTGGCCTTGTTGTGGATGTCGCGCAGGCACCAGGCCTTGGGGTCGTTGTAGTTGTTGCGCGCGTCACCCAGGATCATGACCGTGGTGCGGTTGTCGATCGCCGAGAGGTGGTTCTTCCAGAACTCGTGGAAGGCGTAGCCGAAGTTCGAGCGGGTGTAGACGTTGATGACGTCGCCGCCGTCCAGGGCCTTCTCGATGGCCGCGTTGACGTCCTTCTCCTTGAAGAGGGGCGTCACGCAGCCGAGCTCGGACACGAAGACGTAGGAGTTCATCTTCGTGAAGGCGTCCTGCAGGCTGTACATGAACTGAAGCATGAAGCGGGACACGTTCGCGACCGAGGACGAGACGTCGCACATGATGACCAGCTTGGGGCGGTCCTTGCGGCGCTGCTTGAAGACCACCTCGAAGGGGATGCCGCCGCGCGCCATGTTGCGGCGCAGGGTCTGGTGCAGGTCGAGCTTGCCGTGCTTGAGCCGCTTGCGCCGGATGGAGAGCACGTTCTTGATGCGCTGGGCCAGCCGATTGACGACCTCGCGCATGCGCGCGATCTCTTCCTCGGTGAGGTGGTAGAAGCTCTTCTCCGTCAGCATCTCGCGACGGAACTTCTCCATGTAGTCGTGGTTCTGGGTCTGCAGCTCGCGCTCGGTGAAGTTGCGGACCACCTTGCGCAGGGTCTCCTGCAGCTTCCCGATCAGCTCGCGTAGCTGATCGACCTGCTCCTGCGACAGCCCCATCTCCTCCAGGCGCTGCGCCAGGCTCTCGAGCTCTTCGCCAGCGCCTTCCGCGCCCAGCCCCTCCATGGTGCGGCGGGAGAAGAAGCCCACCTGCAGCATGTTCTCGATGCGCTGGGTTCCCGCCTCCTCGGCGGCCTGGCGGATCAGGTTCTCCAGCTCGTTCAGGTTCTGGGTCAGCAGGGCCTTGGCGAGGTCGCCGAGGTCCATGTCTCCGTCCATCTGCTGCATCATCTCGGCCAGCTGCTTCATCAGCTCTTCGAGATCGATGCCGGACTCGCCCATCTGGGCGGCCATGTCGCCGAACTGCTCGCGCAGGTTGTCGTAGAAGCCGGACCAGAAGAGATCGAAGAGCTCGTCGTAGGTCGGAATCTCGTCGCCGCGCTTGATCATCGAGGCGCGGAGCGCGTTCTTGAACAGGTCGCGGTCCTGGAACGAGAGCTCGTCCACCGACGTGAAGGCGTCGATCGCCTCCGACACCGAGACCCGAACCCCGCTCTTCCGGAGCAGGTTCGTGAACTCGACGATCTTGGCCTCCATGCTCAGTGGAGGATCCCCTTCTTGGCAGGCGCAGCGGCGGGCTGCGGCTTCTCGGCGGCGACCTCGGCGGTCTTCTTCTCCAGCAGCTTGGAGAGCTCGTTCTGGGCCTTCTGCACGTCGCCCTCGTACTTGAGGATGACGTTCAGGGTGTCGCTGACCAGCTCGTCCTCGAGCTCGCCGGCGTTCAGGGCCAGCAGCGCGCGGGCCCAGTCGAGGGTCTCGCTGATCGACGGCGTCTTCTTGAGGTCGAGCTCGCGGATCTTGTGCATCACGGCGACGACCTCGTCGGCCAGGCGCTGGTCGATGCCCGGCACCTTGGTCTCGAGGATCTTGCACTCGAGCTCCTCGTTCGGGTAGTCGATCCACAGGTGCAGGCAGCGACGCTTGAGGGCATCGCTCATCTCGCGCGCGTCGTTCGAGGTGAGGAAGACCAGCGGCTGGCTCCTGGCCTGGAGGGTGCCGATCTCCGGCACCGTCACCTGGAAGTCCGAGAGCACCTCGAGCAGGAAGGCCTCGAACTCGGGGTCGGACTTGTCGACCTCGTCCACCAGCAGCAGGACGGGCTCCTCGCTCTCGATCGCCTGCATCAGCGGACGCGGAACGATGAAGCGGTCCGAGAAGAAGACCGAGTCCTCGGCGCCGATCTTCTCCGCGGCTTCCTTGAGGCTGGTCGCGCCTTCGATGGTCTCCGCCACCTTGTCCTTCAGGATCTGCGTGTAGAGGAGCTGCTTCGAGTACTCCCACTCGTACAGGGCCTTCGCCTCGTCGAGACCCTCGTAGCACTGCAGCCGGATCAGGTCGCGGCCCAACGAGGCGGCGACCACCTTGGCGAGCTCGGTCTTGCCGACGCCCGCCGGGCCCTCGACGAGCACGGGCTTGCCCAGCTTGTTGGCGAGAAACACCACGGTTCCGATGCGCTTGTCGCAGATGTATCCCTGCTTCTCGAGCTGCGAAACGACGTGGTCTACGGAATCGAACATCGATGGCTCCCTGAAGTGGCCCCTCAGGATAGCTCGGCTCAGTCCTCGAGCTTCAGGACGTGGCCGAGCTTCTCCTTCTTGGTGCGGAGGTAGTCGCGGTTGTTGGCGTTGGCCCGGATCTCGAGGGGGACGCGCTCGACGATCCGGAGCCCGTAGCCCTCGATCCCGGCGCGCTTGCCGGGGTTGTTCGTGATGATGCGCGCCTCCCGGACGCCCAGCTCGACGAGGATCTGGGTGCCGACCCCGTAGTCCCGCTGGTCCACGCCGAAGCCCAGCTCGACGTTGGCCTCGACGGTGTCGAGACCGCGCGTGTCCTGGAGCGAGTAGGCCCGGATCTTGTTCTTCAGGCCGATGCCCCGGCCCTCCTGGCGCATGTAGAGCAGCACCCCGGAGCCCTCCCGGGCGATCATGTGGAGGGCCGAGTCGAGCTGCTCCCCGCAGTCGCAGCGCTGGGAGCCGAAGGCGTCGCCGGTCAGGCACTCGCTGTGGACCCGCACCAGCACCGGCTTCTCGGGATCGATCTCGCCGTAGACCAGGGCCATGTGGTCGACGTGGTCGATCTGGTTCTCGTAGACGATCGCCTCGAACTCGCCGGCGGCGGTCGGCATGCGGCAGGTGGCCGCCCGCTGCACGAGCTGCTCGTTTCGCAGCCGGTACTGGATGAGGTCCCGGATGGTGACGATGCGGATGCCGTGGCGCTCGGCCATGACGGCGAGGTCGTCCAGCCGCGCCATGCTGCCGTCCTCGTTCATGATCTCGCAGATCACCGCCGCGGGCTTGAAGCCCGCCAGGCGCGCCAGGTCGACCGAGCCCTCGGTCTGCCCCACGCGCCGCAGGACACCGCCCTCGCGGGCGCGCAACGGAAAGACGTGTCCCGGTCGCGCGATGTCCGTGGGCTTCACGTCGTCGCGGACGGCGGTGCGGATCGTGTGCGCGCGGTCGGCGGCGGAGATGCCCGTGGTCACGCCCTCGCGAGCCTCGATGGAGATCGTGAACCCGGTGCCGAAGCCGGTCGAGTTCTCGTGGTCCGGCACCATCATCGGCAGCTGCAGCTTGTCGAGCAGCGCCTCGCCCATGGGCATGCAGATCAGACCGCGGCCGTGGGTCGCCATGAAGTTGATGGCCTCCGGCGTCACGGCTTCGGCGGCCATGCACAGGTCGCCCTCGTTCTCGCGGTCCTCGTCGTCGACCAGGATCACCATGCGGCCGGCGCGGATGTCCTCGATGGCGGACTCGATCGAGCTGAGGACGGACTCGGGACTGCGCCGCTCGGGCGCGGAGTTCTGGGAAGCGGGTGCCATGCTGCTTCTCCCGTGTGGCTCGTCCGGACCGCTGCGCGGTTCCGGCGGGCTCACACCAGCGGGGCGGCCAGGACGCGGTGGCAGTCCCCTAGGGGTGGGCGCTTAGGCAAGCTAACCAATCGGCAGCCACGGTGTCAATTTGACTCCGCGTCCGGGGGTCCTGCGCGCGGGCGCGGCGCCGACCGATGGCGGGACCGGCCGACGGCCGGGCGGCGACGCTCAGGCGCTGCGGAAGTTCTTGAGGACGCCCTTCAGGAACTCGTCCTCGGTCACCCCGAACTTGGCCTGGAAGTCGTGCTTCTCGTTGAGGCTGCGATAGAGCCCGCGCATCAGCTCGCGCAGGGTCTCGACCACGCCCTCTCCGCGGATGGCGATGGCCGGGTGGGTCGGCATGGCGCCCCACTGCTCGCGGATCTCGTTCAGGGGCTTCACGTCCTCGCAGTCGCGCTTGTTCCATTGCACGACCTTGGGGAGGGACTCGAAGTCGATCCCGTGCGACTTGAGGTTCGCCTCCATGTCGCGCCAGGAGTACGCGTTCGCGCTGGCCGACGAGCGCTGGGAGTCGGCCACGAAGCAGATCGCGTCGGCACCGGCCAGGACCACCTTGCGGGTGGACTTGTGCATCACCTGGCCGGGCACCGTGAAGAACTTCATCCGCACCGCGAAGCCCCCACCGGTCTCGAACTCGACGGGCAGGAAGTCGAAGTAGAGGGTGCGGTCGTCCTTGGTGTCCAGCGTCACCATCTGGCTGCGCGAGGTCGGGTCCATCATCTCGTGCAGCTGCTGGAGGTTGGTGGTCTTGCCCGACAGTGCGGGACCGTAGTAGACCACCTTCATGGTGATCTCCTTGGTCGCCATGTTGATCTGCACCATCGGAGGAGCTCCAGCCGCACGAACCCCGCGCAGGCGAGGCCGTGTCCAGCCCCTCAATCGGCAGGATGGGCCGGAAGGTGAAGCCCGGAAACGCCCCCTGCCCCTTCGTCGCGATTCGACTATTCGTCGAACGCTTCCAGCAGGGCGCGAGCC
>JANQSB010000159.1 GCA_028284295.1 Myxococcota bacterium
TTCCTCCCCACGTCGTGACACCCCTGGAGGGTCTGCGCGCGTTCTGCGGCGACGCGGTCGAGATCGTCCACGACAGTGGCGAGGAGCTCGATCGTGTCCGAAGCCTCGCCGCCGATGCCGACGGCGTCCTGGTCGTCGTCGGCTACACCCACCTCGACGAGGGAGAGTTCATCGTCGGGCAGACGGTGGACCTCGGTGGAGATCCGAAGGCCAGCATCGGCGGAGATCGCGAGGACCTCGGACTCGGCGAGCGCCAGGAGGCGCTCGTCCTCGCGGCCGCCGGGGCGAACCCGAAGACCACCGTCGCCGTGATGTCGGGCTCCGCGGTCCTGATGGAGTCGTGGCGCGAGCAGGTCGCCGGGATCCTGATGCTCTGGTACCCCGGGATGGAGGGAGGGCACGCCCTGGCGCGGGTGCTCTTCGGCGCCGTCGAGCCTTCCGGTCGTCTGCCCTTCAGCGTTCCGAAGAGCGCCGACGACCTGCCCTTCTTCGATCGGGACGCCGTCGAGATCCGCTACGACCTCTGGCACGGCTACACGAAGCTGGAGCGGGACGGCGTGACGCCGGCCTTTCCCTTCGGCTTCGGCCTCTCCTACACCGCGTTCGCGTTCTCGGCGCCTGCGGCGGTGCACGACCCGGCGGGCGATCGGCTCCTGCTGTCGGTCGACGTCGAGAACCGTGGTGCACGCTCCGGAACGGCCGTCGTGCAGGCCTATGCGGGGTGGGCGGAGGGCGATGCCGACCAGCCCCGCAAGCGGCTCTGTGCCTTCGCGCGGGTCGAGCTCCGGGCCGGACAGCGGCAGCGCGTGGAGCTGGAGGTGCCACTCGCGCGGCTCGCCACCTACGACGTCGGGGCCCGCTGCTGGCGGCTGGGGGCAGGCGCGTGGCGGGTCCAGCTGGGGGCGAGCAGCGCCGACGGTGACGGCGTCGAGATCGGGTTCGAGCTGCCGGCGCGCAGCTACTCGATCCGGGAACGCTAGAGCGCGAAGCTCCAGCTCGCTGCACCGGCTGCCGGGCACCGGGTTCCTTCCGAGGGTCGGGTCGGCGACACCCCTGCGTCCGGTAGAGCCTCGGCCCCGATCGTCGAGTGGGGCGGGATGGGGCGGTGAAGAAGACGCCCGGTGATCCCCCGATCCCGGGTTGCTCCCGGTCCCCCAGGACTCTTATGATCGAGCCATGGTCTGGGCAGGGGGCTTCCAGCGCATCGTTCGTGGACTCGTCCCTTTCGGCCTGGCGTCCGGCCTGGCGTTCGGCCTCGCGCTCGTCGCCCTTCCCGCACTCGCCGACTTCGAGACGGATCTCAAGCGGGTCGAGGCAGCGCTGAAGAAGAACCCGTCGCAGGCCTCGGGCTTCGCCGTGCGCTCGTGCCTGAATCGCTACAAGTTCGCCGTCAAGCTCTACGAGGACGGTCACGAAGAGCGCGCGAGTCGCCGCCTGCGCACCTGCTTCGAGCTGCTCGACATCCCGGAAGTGACCGTGAAGGCCAGGGTCTCCGCGCCGACCCAGGAGGACCTGGAAGCGCGCGCCCGGCAGGAGATCGAGCGTGCCCTGGTCGCCGAGCCCGACGTGGCGCGGGGGCTCGCCCTCTACCGGGAGTGCGCGGGATGCCACCTTCCGGAAGGGTGGGGACTCTCGAACGGGTCGGTGCCCCAGATCGCAGGCCAGCATCGGACCGTGATCATCAAGCAGCTCGCGGACATCCGCGCCGGGAACCGGGACGCCGTGCTGATGGTTCCCTACGCGGCACCCGAGGCCCTGGGTGGTGCCCAGGGCATCGCGGACGTCGCTGGCTACATCGATACCCTCGAGATCAGCATCGACACCAACAAGGGAGGGGGCGACGACCTCGCCCACGGCGAGGCGCTCTACACCAAGCACTGCGCGCGCTGCCACGGCGCACAGGGCGAGGGCAACGCCGAGACCTTCGTCCCGCGCGTCCACTCCCAGCACTACAACTACCTGGTGCGGCAGTTCGACTGGATCAAGACCGGCAGGCGTCGGAACGCCAACGCCGAGATGGTCGCCCAGATCCAGGCCTTCTCGGAGCGCGACGTGAAGGCGGTTCTCGACTGGGTGTCGAGGCTGGAGCCGCCGCCCTCGCTACAGGCTCCCGAGGGCTGGAAGAACCCCGACTTCACGGACCGGCCCTTCGAGTAGGCGCACCGCGGAGGCGCCTCCGGCACCCGCCGCTCAGTCGAGTCCGATGGCCTCCAGCACCACCCCTTCGCGCAGGCCCCAGTCGCAGACCGTGTAGGAGTCGAACCCGAGGGTCTCTGCCAGGGTCGTCAGCAGGACTCCTCCGGTGGGCAGCAGGTCCGCGCGGTTCTTGCGGATGCCCGGCATGGCGAGGCGTTCGTCGTGTGTGGCCGCGACCAGCTCGTCGGTCATCTCGCCGAACTCCTCCACCGGGATCACGACCGCGGCGCTGCTGCTCTGGCCCAGTCCCCGCCGCTCCTCCGCCAGCCGCGCGAAGGCGCGCGCGGTTCCCCCGGCCACGATGCTGAGCGCCGGCTCGAAGCCGGACAGCTTCTTTCTGTGAGGCTTCAGTGCCTCGGTCAGCCGCTTGCGGATCTGCCGGGCCTCGCGCGGACGCATGGGATCGCGCTTCACCAGCTCGCGGTGCAGGCGGGTGACGCCCACGGGCAGGGTGATCTCCCAGTGGATCTCGTGGGCGTCCCCGGCCGCGAGCTCCAGGCTGCCGCCACCGAGGTCGACTCCGAGACACGGCTCGTCGGGCAGCACGATGCGTCTGCGGAACGCGGTGAAGAGCAGCC
>JANQSB010000342.1 GCA_028284295.1 Myxococcota bacterium
CGCCTGCCTGGCGCCAGTCGACCGCGTCCGCGGTGGGTGCGGTGGGCGCACTCTCGTGATGCTCGGCCTCGACCGCGCGGGCCTCGTCCTCGAGCGCCAGCAGGCGCTCGCGCGCACGTGCCGCGTCCCGCGCCGAGCCCCCGCGCTGGAGGGTCCGGATGACCGTCGCCACCTCTTCGTGGGCCTCCTTGAACGATCGGTCGAGGTCTTCGCGCATCGAGAGGAAGAGCTTGTCGCGCCGCTCCTGCAGTCGTTCGAGCTTGGCCTGGTACTCGGCGCGCAGGCTCTCGCTCTCGGCCCGGACCGCCTCCACCTCGCGTTGCTCGGTCTCGAGCGCCGCGCGGCTGGCACCGAGCTCCGAGAGCATGCGGTCGAGCCGCCGGTCCTCGCGGTCGAGCAGCGCGTTGGCCCGCTCCAGCACGGCGCTCGGCATGCCCATGCGCGAGGCGACGGCGGCGGCCGAGGAGCTGCCCGGTGTTCCCAGGTGGAGGCGATAGGTGGGCGCCAGGGTCTCGGGATCGAAGTCCACGCTGGCGTTGCAGAAGCGCGAGTCGACGTCCGCCATCTCCTTGAGCAGGTTGTAGTGGGTCGTCGCCACCACTCGTGTCCCCGCGTCCGCCAGGGTCTCGAGCACGGCCTGGGCCAGGGCGGCGCCCTCGCCGGGGTCGGTTCCGACGCCCACCTCGTCGAGCAGCGCCAGGGTGTTCGGTCCCGCCGCCCGCACGATCTCCGCGAGGCTCACCATGTGGGCCGAGAAGGTCGAGAGACTCTCCCCCATGTCCTGTCCGTCGCCGATGTCCGCCAGCACGCCGTCGACGAGGGAGACGCGCGCGCCGGGCTCCGCGGGGACGTGCAGACCCGCGTGGACGAACAGCGCTGCCAGGCCCAGCGACTTGAGGGCCACGGTCTTGCCGCCGGCGTTGGGGCCGGAGATGACCAGCACGTGCCAGTCCTCGCCGAGGTGGAGATCGTTGGGAACGGCCTCGTGGGGATCGAGCAGCGGATGCCGCAGCTGCGTCAGGTGGAAGACCCCGTCGGTCGCCACCACCGGCTCGGTGGCCTGCATCGCGGCGGACACCCGTCCCCGGGCGAACGCCAGGTCCAGGGTGGCGAGCATCTCCAGGTCGTTGCGCAGCGCCTCCGCGTGGGTCGCGACGCCGGCGGTCAGCTCCTGCAGCACGCGCAGGGTCTCCCGCTCGACGCTCAGCTCGGCCTGCTTCAGCCGGTTGTTCAGGTCGACGACGGCCTCGGGCTCGACGAAGAGGGTCGTCCCCGAGCGTGACGCGTCGTGGACGATGCCCCGGACCGCGCCTCGCGCGTCGGCCCGCACCGGCAGGACGTAGCGGTCATTGCGGACGGTGTAGAACTCGTCGGACAGACTGCCGGCCAGGTCCGGGTCCTGGAGGTAGCGGGCCAGCCGTCGCTGCAGATCGCCTGCCAGGCGCTGGCTCTCGCGTCGTGCACTCGCCAGCTCGGTCGAGGCCTCGTCGCGGACCTCGCCGCTCGGGTCGAGCGCCCAGTCGATCTCGCGCTCGAGGTCGCGGTGATCCTCCAGCACGTCGGCCAGGTCCGCGAGGGTCGGACACGACTCGCGCCGTTCGATCAGGAAGCGCGCCGTCGTGCGCAGGGCCACCAGGGTGGCGAGCACCTCGAGCAGCTGCTGCGGTGTCATGACGCCGCCCTTGCCCGCGCGTCGGAACGCGAGCTCGAGATCCGCGACGCCGCCGAGCGGCGGTACCTGCTCGGCGTCGAGCAGGCTGCGCGCCTCGCTGGTCTCCTGCAGGAGGGTGCGCACGCCGCTCGGGCTCTCGGCCAGGAAGCCCGCCGCCGGCCCGTCCTGCTGCGGCGGGGTCCCGGCTCCCGCGTCCTCGTCCGCTTCCGCGTCGGCTCGGGGCTCCATCGCGAGACGCGCGCGTGCCTGCGGCGTCCGACACTGCTCGCGCAGGCGCCGGAGCACCTCGCTCCACTCGAGGCTCTCGAGTGTCTTGGGGGTCACCTGGAGACGCATGGCCCGCGGAGCTTAGCGTCGAGCTAGCCCGCGAACGCTTCGCTTCCGCTTGCCGCGGGTTCCGCGCCCCGTGCAGGGCTCCCCGGGCCCCCGAGGTCGAAGACCGCGATCCAGCCGTCCTCGTAGTGGAGCGGAACGCCCAGGGAGCGCAGCTTGCGCGCGACCCGGACCGCGGCGGCCCGCGTCCGGGCGCCGTACCTCGAATCGAAGGCGTGCTCGCCGGGAGGCGGCAGGTGGAGGTCGTCCGCGGTCCCCCCCCGGTCGAGATGCTCCAGCAGGAGGGCCTCGTTGGCGGGGTCCTTGTGGACGACGAGGTAGCGGGCGCCCGACGCGCGCAGGGCTGCCGGGTGGTCGACGTCGACGGAGTTGGCGAACGCGAGACGCGGGTGCATGACCTGGCCCGGAACGAGCAGGCTTCCCGCCGGATGCCCCATCCGGACGGGGCGCCCGTGCAGCGCCTGGTAGCGGTGGTAGAAGGTGCCCGACCACCACAGCACCTGGGGAAACTCGATCACCGCCTCCTGGCCGGGTGTGTCGGCCAGGTGCGTGTAGAAGCGCGGTACGCCCGGGACGATCTCCTCGGCGATCCCCTGGCCCGTGTGGTCCCAGCTCTTCATGAACTCGGGGTGCCCCAGGAAGGAGTTCGTGCGCAGCAGCAGCCCCGGCAGGGGACCGGCCGCGACGAGGGAAGCGAGCAGCACCGGCAGGGCGGCCGCCGCGAGCCATCGCGGAGCCCGACGCCCTGCGGCGTCGACCGCATCCGTCGCGCCCACCGCGCAAGCGAGCAGCAGCGGCGGGAGCGACACGATGGAGTAGCGGGCTAGCACCAGCCCCACCGAGACCTTGTAGGGGCTCGCCACGGCGAGGGCCAGGTACTGGGCCAGCACCGACACGAAGAGCACCGTCGCCAGCCCGGGCGAGCCGCGTCCCAGTCCGCGTACTCCCAACGCCACGCACGCCACGACGGCCAGCGCGGCCAGCGGGTGTGCGGATCCGGAGAAGATCTCGAGCCCGTCCAGCAGGGTCGTGGTCTCGATGCGTCCACTCGCGACCTTGCCGCCGATCACGCTCAGCGACTCGCGCGACGGCCAGAGCCAGGCGGCGATGCCGAGGAGTGTGGACGCCAGCAGCACGAGCGCGCTCCCGAGCGAGGCGCCCTCCAGGGCGACCGATCTCCAACGCGCCCACAGGCTCTCGACGATCCGGAAGCCGAGCGGGGCCAGCAGACCGGGCAGGGCCACGGGACTCATCCACGACACGGAGGCTGTCAGCGCGGCGAAGCCCAGTCCGTGACGCCAGGAGCCGCTCTGCTGCCAGCGAGCGCAGGCCCACAGCGCGACGAAGCCGAGTGCGGCGACGAGTACGTAGGGCCGGGCGAAACGGCTGTAGAGAACGAGCAGGGGGGAGATCGCGATCAGGGCCGCGAACACGAGCGATGCGCGTGCGCCGACCGCGCGTCGGACCAGGAGGGGCATCACGACGACGGCGAGGCTGCCGACGCACGCCTGGACGACGTGGAGCCCCCACTCGGACAGCCCGACGGTATCCAGCAGCAGCTTGTAGAAGAGGGTGAGCGGGATCGAGTAGTCGGCCTGGCCGAAGTGCGTGGCGATGTGCGCGTACGAGCGCCCGATGGCCGCGATCACCGCATGCCACTCGTCTCCTCCGACGATCTGTCCGTCGAGCTGCCAGAGTCGGGCGAAGGCTCCCAGCCCGGCGATTCCGGCCAGCGTGAGCGCGTACCCGCGTCCGCTCGCCGCTTCGTGCTGCCCCCCGCTCGAACCGCTGCTCGGCCCGCTATTCGACCTGCTATTCGACATAGCCGAGCACGCGCAGGCTCTCGAGCTCGTCGGGGCCGAGCGAGTCGCGCTTCCGGGGCTCCACGAGACCAGGGCGCTGGGCCTCGCGGAGCGCGGCCTGCAGCCGGGCCACCCGTTCCGGCTCGCTCTCGGTCGCGACGGGCTCCTCGCGGTCGTTCGCGAGGGCGGAGAGGCGCACGCGGTCGCGCATCACGGTCAGCTTCCAGTCGCCATCGCGGACGCTGGTCGCTGCCGGCGACTGCCCGATCACGGGGCTCGGACGGTCCTCGAGCAGGCTGTGTCCGTCCAGTCCCTCCGGCACCTCGAGTCCGAGCAGCTCGAGCACCGTCGGAACCACGTCCACCGTGGAGACGGGGCGGTCGACTCGTGTCCCCGGCTGGCAGCGCGTGCAGCGGACCAGCAACGGGACGTGCAGCTGATCGCGCGTCAGCCCGTGACCGTGGCTGAACCAGTAGCCGTGGTCGTCCGAGAGCGCCTCGCCGTGGTCCGAGGTCAGGATCGTGATCGTGTCGTCGAGCCAACCCCGGCTCGCCATGTCGGCGAGCAGCTCGCCGACCGCGGCATCCACCGAACGCACCTCGGCGGCGTAGCGCGCTTCGTAGTCCCGCGCGTCGCGCGACGGCTGCTCGCCGGCGGGCGCCACCTGCTGGTAGTGGGGAATGCCTCCGTAGCCGCTCTGGTTGCCCCGGGGCAGCAACGGGACGGGGCCCCGCTCTTCGAAGGCCTCCGGCCGGAACATGCCGTCCCAGGGAGCCGGTGGCTCGTAGGGGCCGTGCGGATCCATGTAGTGGAGCCAGAGGAAGAAGCGACGCGACGGGTCCCGATCTTCGAGCCAGGAGAGTGCCGCGCGACTCAGGGCCTCGGCTCGTCCCTTGGTCTGCCGCCGGGTTCGCGAGAGGAGCTCGTAGCGCTCGAAGCCCTGCGCGAAGCCGTGCTCGCTGGCGAGGACGGGGTTCGCGACGAAGGCCGCGGTCTCGAAGCCCTGCTCGCGGAGACGGGTGGCCAGGGTGGGTACGGCCTCCTGCAGGCGGTCGGCGTTCCGGACGACTCCGGCCCGTCGCGGCAGCAGGCCCGTCAGCAGACCCGTGACCCCAGCCGAGGTGGCGTTGCCAGCGGAGCTCGCCTCGTCGAAGGTGAGTGCGCCTCCGGCGAAGCGGCTGAGCTCCGGAGTCAGCTCGACGCCGCCGCGCGAGCCGAACAGGTGGTCGCCTCGCCAGGTGTCGACGCTGATCAGCAGCAGGTTGCGGTCGGGGTCGGGGGACGCTCCGCCACCGCAGGCCGCCGCGAGCGGGATGGCCGGCAACAGCACTGCGACGACTCGCAGCGCCTGGAGCAGCGGCGTCCGTCGACGTATGGAGCGGCGGCGCTGCATGGCGCCGAGTCTACGTCATCGATCTCGGGGGCTCGGGGCCGGGCCTGACGGGCACCCCCAGGGGCCCGCAGGACGATCCGCGTTCAGGTCCGGCGCGGGGCTTCCGAAAACCAATCCCATGGCGAACCATTCCCGGGTGGCGTCTCGCGACGACCCCCATGCGCAGAGCGGCCCGGACAGCCCCACCGAGGCGATTCTCGAGGAGGCACGCGACCTCGACGAGCAGAGCGTCGCCGACGTCCTGCAGCTGATGCACCGGCAGGACGCCGAGGCCCACGCTGCGGTCGGTCGCGTCCTGCCGGACATCGCCGAGGCCGTCGAGGTGCTGACCTGCTCGCTGCGCGGGGGTGGGCGCTGGTTCAACGTGGGCGCCGGGACCAGCGGTCGCATGGGAGTGCTCGACGCCGCCGAGATCCCGCCCACCTTCGGCATGTCTCCGCACATCGTGCAGTCCGTCATCGCCGGTGGCGATCGCGCCCTGCGCGAGGCTGTCGAGGGCGCCGAGGACAACGCCGAGGCGGCCGCCTTCGAGCTGCGCGAGCGCGGTCTGAAGATGGGCGACGTGGTGGTCGCACTCTCCGCCAGCGGGCGCACCCCCTTCGCGTTGGGTGCCTTCGAGGCGGCGCACGAGGTGGGCGCTCGTCGCATCGCGATCACATGTGCGGCCGGCTCGCCCCTTGCGGAGGCGGCCGAGATCTCCCTGGTGCCCGAGGTGGGGCCCGAGGTCATCGCCGGGTCGACCCGTCTGAAGGGAGGTCTGGCCCAGAAGATGGTGCTGCACCTGCTCTCGACCACCGTGATGGTGCAGCTGGGCCGGGTCCAGGGGAACCTGATGACGAACATCGCGCCGGTGAACGAGAAGCTGCGTCAGCGGGCCGTGCGGATCGTGGTCCAGCTGACCGGCGTCGACCCCG
>JANQSB010000181.1 GCA_028284295.1 Myxococcota bacterium
CTTCGACTTCGATCGCACCCTCGGGCGCGCGAAGTCGCACTTCGCGATGTACGTGGCAGCCGCTGCCGAGCACGGTGTCGAGGTGACCGAGACCGCCCTCGCCAGCGCCGAACTGGACGACGCGTGGGCCCCTTGGATGACCCCCGAGGGGCCGGTCCACACCGACGCCTCCGCAAGCGAAGCGGCCTTCGCTGAAGTACGCCGCGCCATCGCCGCCGATCGCCTGCGCGGTGCTGGCGTTGACTGCGACGCGGCCACGCTCGACCGCATCACCGCGAAGATCGCGGCTCTCGAGGGCGAGCCAGACAACTACATGCTCTACGAGGACACGGTCCCGGCTCTCGAGGGCTTGGCCCGCCGAGGCATCCAGTCCCTGATCGTGTCCAACCACGTCTGGCGGCTACCCGAGATCATCCTGGGCCTCGGCGTCTCCGCCCGCTTCGAAGGGGTGATTACCAGCGCCCGCGTTGGCATGCGCAAACCACACCCCGGCATCTTCGAGGCCGCCCTGCGGCTCGCCGGCTCCTCGGTGGACGAAACCGTCTACGTCGGCGACTCCTACAAGCACGACGTGGAGGGCGCCCGCGGCGTCGGCATGGCCTCCATCCTGATCGACCGCGAAGCGCGCTACGAAGCCGCCGAGGTCGATGTGCCGGTCATCAAGTCCCTGCCGGAGCTGCTGTCATGAGCGTCGCCCTGGTCCCGATCGCCGAGGACGAACACGAAGACTTCTTCGATCTCTTCGCCGACTACCACGAGGAGATGTCGGAGTTCGAAGACGAGCCCGAGACGCTCGAGGCGTTCATGCGCCACTACCGCCCCGCGATGCTCGCGGACATGGAGGGACGCGAGCTGTGCTGGATCGAAGCCGACGGTGAGACCGCTGGCTTCATCGTCACGCGCTACCTGCCCGACTGGCCGCACGAGGAACGCATGATCGCCTCCATCGCCGAGTTCTACGTCGACCCCGACTTCCGACGGGCCGGTGTAGGAACAGAGGCGGTCGAGCTACTCCTCGCCGAGCATCGCGAGCGAGGCACCTACCTCGTCGAGGCCGACATCCTCCGCGCGAACGAGCCCGCGAAAGCGTTCTGGTACGGCCTCGGCTTCGAGCTGCAGTTCCACCAGACTGCGCGCCGGCCCTGATCCGCCGCGGGGCAGGCGCGCTCTGAACCCGAGTGCAGCTTCTAACTCGTTCGTAACCATCGGACCCCTAGCCTGCTCGTGCGACTTCGACTGGGTGTAGCGATGCCACGGGGAGCCCGATGACTGCCGCGACGGCGCCTGTCGTACGAGTCGCCACCAACGAGGACATCCCCGGCATGCTCCAGGTGCTCCGCGCCGCCTACGGCGAATGGCCGTCAGTCGATCTCGACACCACCCCGCTCGAACACCTCCGCTGGAAGATGTCGGCGCGTGACGGCCTCGAGCCCGAGCACCTCGTGATCCTCGTTGACGACCAGATCGTGGTGACCCGGCTCCGCTGGCAGAACCGCATCCAGGTCGGTGGCCGCACCTACCTCAACGAAACTGGCGCCGACCTCGCGGTCCATCCGGACTTCCGAGGCCGCGGACTCGCGAGGCTGATGGTCGATACCTGGGTACCGGAATTCCGCGCCGACCCCAAGGCGAGCCTCTCCATGCGAAGCACGGCGCCCGAGGTGCAGACGATGGACTTCCCGGACGAGATCGTCCGCCCCATCAACACGTGGCACCGGCCGTTCCGCTGGCGCGCCTACCTGGGCGTGCATCGTCGCGCCGGCCTCGGTGCCCTGCTTCGAGCGCCCGCATCTTGGCGATGGGCAATTAGGCACCCGCGAGCCGAAGGACTAGAACTCCGGGAGCTCGAGTCCTTCGACCAGCGGTTCGACCGGCTCTGGGAGTCGGCTCGCAACGCGTTCGATGTCATCCCGTTCCGCACCGCCGCGTATCTCGCCTGGCGCTTCGCCCGGCCGGAAGCCGGCAACGCCAGCATCGTCGGCGTCTCCGCGGGAGAAGACCTGGTCGCCTACGCCGTCGTGAAGCGCTCCGGAGACGTCGGCCAGCTCCAGGACCTCCTGTGGCATCCGGATCATCCACAGGCACTCCCGCTGGCGATCGAAGGCGCTGCCCATCTCCTCCGCAGCCAGGGCGCCAGCGGTGTGACCTGTTGGCTCCCGGAGCGGCACCCCGCGGAACAAATCCTCCGCCGTGCCGGATTCGCGGCGGTGGGGCGCCAATCCCTGCTCGCCGGAAGCCCGTCCGAGGGACTGACGCCGGCCGAGGTGCTCCAGATCGTCGGCGACGAATCCAGCTCGATGCACATCACGATGAGCGACTTCGACTGGGTGTAGCGGCGATCTC
>JANQSB010000182.1 GCA_028284295.1 Myxococcota bacterium
CGCAACGCGGACGCCTACTCGCCGGGCGGACGCATCGGCCTGCGACCGGACCGGCCCACGGCGGTGTACGCGCAGCGTTGCCGGGAGGCCTTCAAGGGCGTGCCCGTGATCGGCGGCGGCGTCGAGGCCTCGCTCCGGCGCATCGCCCACTACGACTACTGGTCGGACAGCGTCGCGCCGAGCGTCCTGCTTCCGTCGAAGCTCGATCTGCTGGTCTACGGCATGGGCGAGGACGCCGCGCTCGAGATCGCACGGCGACTCGACGCGGGAGAGCCGGTTTCCGCCCTGCGCGACATGCGGGGCGTCGCCTATCTGCTCGGCCGGCGGGAGGGTCTGCCCGCACACGACTTCGCGGTCGCCGGCGGGCGGAACCCGCACGAACCGGTCGAGCTTCCCTCCTTCGAGGCGGTGCGCGACGACCGACTGGCGTTCGCCCGCATGACGAGGCTCTTCCACGACGAGACGAACCCCGGGAATGCCCGGCGCCTGACCCAACCGCACGGCGATCGGACCCTGGTCGTGAATCCGCCCCGGCTGCCTCTCTCGACCGCGGCCCTCGACGCGCTGCACGAGCTGCCGTACACGCGGCGTCCCCACTCCCGCTACGCGGCGGAGGGAGACGCGATTCCGGCCTGGCAGACGATCCAGGACTCCGTACAGATCATGCGGGGCTGCTTCGGCGGCTGCACCTTCTGCTCGATCACCATGCACCAGGGTCGGACGATCCAGAGCCGCAGTCGCGACTCGGTGCTGCGCGAGGTCGAGCAGGTGACCCGCCGTCCCGGATTCAAGGGCCACCTGAGCGACCTCGGGGGCCCCACGGCGAACATGTACCGCATGCGCTGTCGGGAGCCCTCGGTGGAGGCGATCTGCCGCCGGCCCTCCTGCGTTCACCCCAAACCATGCCGTCTGCTGGAGACCGACCACGCGCCGCTGGTCGAGCTGATGCGCGCCAGTCGTACGATGCCCGGGGTCGAGAAGGTGCACATCGCATCGGGCATTCGCATGGACCTGGCCGCGGGTGAGGACGAGTACCTCGAGGAGCTCGCGACCCATCACGTCGGCGGGCACCTCAAGGTCGCACCCGAGCATGCCAGCGGGTCCGTGCTGAACCTGATGAAGAAGCCGGACACCGCCAGCTTCGATCGCTTCGCGGAGGGCTTCGCGCGGGCGTCGAAGCGCGCCGGCAAGGAGCAGTACCTGGTGCCCTACTTCATCGCCAGCCACCCGGGCTGCGGAGTCGAGGAGATGATCGAGCTGGCGGTGTTCCTGAAGGCGCGGGGCTATCGGCCGCGACAGGTCCAGGACTTCATTCCCGCGCCGATGGACGTGGCCACCTGCATGTATCACACCGGGATCGACCCCTACACGATGAAGCCGGTGGAGAGCGCGCGCCGGCTGAAGGACCGGGAGGTGCAGCGGGCGTTGCTGCAGTTCTTCGCGCCGGAGAACTGGCAGGCGGTTCGCGACGCGCTGGAGCGGGCGGGGCGCAGCGACCTGATCGGCGACGGGCGCCACTGCCTGATCCCGTCGCGACCGCCCCGCGTGCCGACTCGCCGGGAAGGCAACGCGTCGGACTCGCGCGAGCGCGCGCCGGGTTACCGCCGCGCCGCACGAGAAGGGGGCCGGCGCCAACGGCGCCGACCCCCGGTGAAGCGCGACGGCTGAGTGCTCGGACCGGGTCTCGGGTACTACGAGATGCTCGCCTTGCCGCAGTCGAGCACCACGTCACCGTTCTGGTTCCGGGTCTGGAAAACGCACTCGTTGCCGTCGACCCAGATGTCCACGGTGAGCGTGTCGCCGGGCATCACGGGCTTCGAGAAGCGCCCGTACATGGACTTGAAGCGCGACGGGTCGTTGTCGCACAGGGCGCCCAGCAGCGCGCGTCCCGTGAAGCCGTAGGTGCAGAGACCGTGGAGGATCGGGCGGTCGAATCCGCCCATCTTGGCGAAGGACGGGTCCGAGTGGAGGGGGTTGCGATCTCCCGACAGGCGATAGAGCAGGGCCTGGTCGACGCTCGTCTCGTACGAGACCGAGTGGTCGGCCGCGCGGTCCGGCGCCTCGAAGGATGCGGACGGACCCCGCTCGCCGCCGAAGCCGCCTTCGCCGCGGATGAACGCGGACATGACCGTGCGCAGCAACGGCTTGCCGGTGGACACGAGGGTCGACTCGGAGGTCATCTCGACGACCGCGCCCTTGCCCTTGTCCCAGATCGCCGAGATGCGGCCCGTGCTCTCGATCTCGCCGTCCGGCGGGATCTCGTCCAGCAGCTCGATGGACTGCTCGCCGTGGACCAGCATGGCGGGATTGAAGCTGCCGATCTTGTTGAAGGGAGCGCCGCCGCCGCCGATGATGACCGCGAAGGTCGGCAGCACGCGCTGGGGAACGTCGTTGGTGTTCTCGGTGGTGAACTGCAGGTCCTGGGTGCCGCAGCCGACGCCGAGGGCGTAGAGCAGGCAGTCCTTCGAGGTCCAGGATCGCTTGACGGGGTCGCCGGTGGCGCCGACGGCACTGGGGTCGATGGGCATTGGGGGAGGCTCCTCTCTCTGGGGGCACGCTGGGGTCACGGGTCGCCGGGTCGCCGCATGACGCCGGCACGCCCGGGCGCTTAGGGGTAGCCGATCCCGCCCCGCGCCGCCGCCGCCCGGCGCGTCAGGCGAGGGCGGGCGCGACCTTCTCGATCAGGCGGCGTTGGGAGGCCAGACTGGCGGGGTGGGGCAGGTCGCCGAAGTTCTGCCAGCCGACGAGGCTGTCGAGACCGGTTCGCTCGCTGAGCTCGGCGATCCGATCGCGACAGTAGGCCGCGTCACCCACGACCGCGCAGTTCTCGAACAGCCAGTCGAGAAAGGCGTCCGGGGCGGCCTCGGGGTCGAGTCCGGCGGCTTCGACGGGGACGCTGCGGTAGTGCCGAAGCAGCGCTCGGCCCGCCTCTTCGCGAGCCGTCCGCATCGTCTCGCCGACGTACACGTGGCGCAGCACGGGTAGCTCGAAGCGCGAGACGTCGTGGCCTGCCGCCTCGCCCGCCTCGCGGTAGATGCGCCGTCGCTCCTCGATGCGATGGACCGGCGAGAGGGCGTCGATCCAGACCGGCCGGTCGTTCGCGGCGGCCCACTCGACGCCCGCATGCGAGAGGGCCGCGATCCAGACGGGAGGACAGGGCTGCTGCACGGGGGTCGGCAGGCACTGCAGCTCCGGAATCTGGAAGAACTCGCCTTCGTAGGAGAAGGGCGCGCCCGTCCACGCCCGCTCGAGGATCTCCAGCTGCTCGCGGAAGACTCGCGAGCCCTCCTCGTCGCCCGCGCTCGAGTCGTCCGGCAGGTGGACCGGGTCGCCCCAGCCGATCCCCCATTGGAAGCGACCGCCCGACATGATGTCGAGCATCGCGATCTCCTCCGCGAGCCGCAGGGGGTGGAAGAAGGGCGGGATGCTCACCGCGGTCCCGATGCGGATCCGGGTCGTGCGTGCCGACAGCCAGGCTGCGCAGAGGTGGATCGAGGGTCCGATCCCGGCGCGGGAGTGGTGGTGCTCCGCGAACCAGACGCCTTCGTAGCCCTGATCCTCGGCGAGGGTCAGCTGCTCGAGCTCGCTCGCGTAGACCTGCTCGCGCGTCCGCTCGGGCGGCCACTGCATCAGGCTGAAGACGTGGAAGTTCACGAGGGCTCCCGGACAGGGGCCGACCCTCTTTGCCGGGCCGCGCGACGTGGAGCAGAATAGTCGACCCCGAAACCAGCTGGGACCGCTTCTTGGCCGACCGCAAGACCCTCGCGATGGTGCAGACCGCCGTGCGCACGCTCGAGCCGCGTGAGCTGCCCCTCCCCGAGATCCGCGACGATACGGCCCTCCTGCGCATCGAGGCCTGCGGCATCTGCGGCAGCGACTACGAGCAGTTCGAGGGCGTGCTTCGCACGCCCATGCCGGTGATCCCGGGGCACGAGCCGCTGGGGGTGATCGAGCAGATCGGCGATACCGCCGCCCGCCGTTGGGGCGTCGACGTCGGAGACCGCGTGGCCGTGGAGACGATGCTCTCGTGCCGCTTCTGTCCTCCGTGCCTGCGTGGCGAGTACCACCTCTGCCGCGCGCGGCGGATCTACAGCTACATCCCGCTCGAGGACGCGCCGGGGCTCTGGGGCGCCTACGCGGAGTACATGTACCTCGACGCGAACAGCATCGTCCACAAGGTCGACCCGCAGCTGCCGCCCGAGATCGCGGTCATCTTCAACCCTCTCGGTGCCGGCTTCCGCTGGGCGGTCGAGATTCCCGAGACGGGGCCGGGCGACACGGTGCTCATCCTGGGACCGGGGCAGCGGGGGCTGGCCAGTGTGGTCGCCTGTCGCGAAGCCGGGGCCGAGAAGATCTTCGTGACCGGCCTGGAGGCGGACGCCGGGAAGCTCGAGCTCGCGAAGCGCTTCGGAGCCGACGCCACCA
>JANQSB010000192.1 GCA_028284295.1 Myxococcota bacterium
TGGTGGCCGCCGTCGGGCTCTTCCTCTACTCGGTGATCGTGGGCCGGCTGCAGCAGCGCTTCGACAAGGCGCGCCGACTCGGCCGCTACGAGATCATCGAGAAGATCGGCGAAGGCGGGATGGGAAAGGTCTATCGCGCCAAGCACGCGCTGCTGCGCAGACCCACGGCCATCAAGCTGCTCGAGGCCGCGACCGCCAGCGAAGAGGCCGTGAAGCGCTTCGAGCGCGAGGTCCAGGCCGCCAGCAGCCTCACCCATCCCAACACCATCGCCATCTTCGACTACGGCCATACGCCCGAGGGCACCTTCTACTACGCCATGGAGTACCTCGATGGCGTCACGCTGGGCGACCTCATCGAGGAGGACGGCGCCCAGCCCGAGGCCCGCGTGGTCCACGTCATGAAGCAGGTCGCGGCCTCCCTCGCGGAGGCACACGCCGAGGGAATGGTGCACCGAGACCTCAAGCCCTCGAACGTCATGCTGTGCGAGCGCGGGGGCCTGCGGGACTTCGCCAAGGTGCTCGACTTCGGCCTCGTCCGGGGAGAGGAGCAGGACGACCTCACCCTGACGAGCGTCGAGTCGCTGACGGGGACGCCCCTCTACCTGTCGCCCGAGGGCCTGGAGAGCCCCGAGGCCGTCGGACCGCGGAGCGACGTCTACCAGCTGGGTGCGATCAGCTACTACCTGTTGACCGGCAACCACGTCTTCACGGGCGAGACCCTGGTCGAGATCCTCAGCCAGCACCTCAACAAGCCTCCGGTACCGCCCTCCCAGATGCTCGGTGAGCCCGTCTCCGAAGAGCTCGAGGCCCTGATCCTGCGCTGCCTCGCCAAGGATCCGACCGACCGACCCGCCTCGGGCGGCGAGCTCTTCGACGCCTTCGAACTCATCCCCTGCCGCGGCCACTGGACCCAGGAGGACGCGCGCCACTGGTGGGCCGACTTCGATGCGCGCGGGGGACGCGCGCGCATCCAGGCACGCAGCATCCCGTCCCACCCGAGCGGGATGTCCGTGGCGCTCGACAGTGGTCGCCGCTCCCGCTGAGCGATCGTGAGCGCCCCGGAGACCCCGGGCGTCGCCGGGCCCCCTTCCGACGGGGCCGTTCTCGCGATCGCGGTCGCGGCGGCTGGGGGCCTCGCGGCCTTCGAGATCGGCAGCCTCGCCGCGCGGGACGGGCTCTTCCTGTCGCAGCTCCCGGCCAGCCAGCTCCCGGCGGTCATGCTGGGCGCCGCCGTCGTCTCCCTGGCGGCCACCCTGGGTCTCTCGCGCTGGATGCAGCGCACCCGACCGGACCGCGTGGCCCCCCTCGCCCTGCTCTTCTCGGCGCTCGTCTTCGTCGCCATGGGGTACTGCAGCATCGAGGCACCCACCCTTGCCGCGGTCCTGCTCTACCTGCAGGTGACGGGCATCGCTCCCGTCGTCGCGTCGTCGTTCTGGTCGGTGGTGAACGAGCGCTTCGACCCCTACGAGGCCAAGAGGGTGGTCGCCCGCATGGCGGCCGCTGGCGCCCTCGGCGGAGTCGGCGGCGGGCTGCTCGCGGAACGCCTCGCGACCTGGACCGGCATCCCCACCCTCCTGTTCGCCCTCGCGGCCATCGCCGCGGCCTGCGCGTGGGCGGTGCGGGCCATCGGGGCGAGACCGGGAGCTGCCCCCGACGGCGGGCGCGCGCACGAGGGTGACTCGGGGCTCGCACTGATGCGGCGCATCGCCCTGCTCCGGCAGATGGCCGTGCTGATGCTGCTCGTCGCGGCCGTCGAGACCCTCGTCGAGTACGCGCTCAAGGTCGAGGCCGCGCGCAGCTTCGACGACGACGCCAGCCTGGTCCGCTTCTTCGCTGTCTTCTACACGAGCTGCGGCCTCCTCTCCTTCGCCATCCAGTCCCTGGCCGGTGACCGCTTCCTGCGCCGCTTCGGACTGGCGGGAGCCGTGGCCATGCTGCCGGGCAGCGTGGCCCTGCTGGGCGCGCCGGCGACGGTGATCGCGAAGCTGTGGACGGTCGCGCTGGCGCGGGGCGCGGAGAACGTCGCCTCCATCGCCTTCTTCCGCGCGGGCTTCCAGCTGCTCTACACGCCGATGGCGACGGCCGTGAAGCGCCCCGCCAAGGTGTGGGTCGACGTTGCCGCTGGCAGCGCCGGGGACATGCTGGGAGCCGGCCTGGTGCTCGGGCTGCTCTTCGCGGCTCCCGAGCTGCCCACCCAGGCGGTCATGATCGTCGCGGTCGCGGGTGCCCTCGCGGCCCTCGCCATCGTGCGACGGGTTCACAAGGGCTACGTCCGCGAGCTCACGGACAGTTTGCGTCGGGGTCGGGTCGAGATCCGCGAGGAGGACGCCCTCGACCGCACGACCCTGCAGACCATCGTCCACAGCCACACCTCCTTCAGCCGGACCAGTCTGCTCGAGAAGGTCCGCGCCTTCGACGCAGCCTCTTCGGGCCCGTCCGACGCGGCCGCCGCGGACTCGGGCTCGGAAACGGAGCGCGTGCCCGAGCGGCGACCCGAGGCGGGCGACGACCCCAGCATCACCTGGATCGGGACCCTCCTCTCGCGGGACGACGAAGCGATCCGGTCCGCTCTCGCAGGCGGCATCGACGCCACCCCCGGCGCGACTCCCGCGCGGCGGCGACGCGTGGTGGCCTGGGTGATCCCGCTCCTGGCCCGGGACCCGCTGGCGCGCGCAGCGCGCAACTTCCTTCGCCCCCTGGCGAGTCGGGTGGTCGGACAGCTCGTGGACGCCCTGCTGGACCCCGACCTCGAGCCCGCCGCGCGCACCCGGGTCGCATGGATCCTGGGCGGCCTCGACGATGGCCGGGCGGCCACCGGACTGTGGCAGGCCTGTCGCGACGAGAGCTTCGCGCTGCGCTCTGCGGCAGCCCGCGCGCTGGCCCGGATGACGGCGCGACGACCCGAGCTCGCGCCCACGGTGGAGGCCGTCCACGAGGCCGTTCTGGCCGAGGTCGAGACCGATGCGGAGCTGTGGTCCCGCCGGCGCAGCCGACGCGACGACCACGTCGGAGAAGGCTCGGTCCTGCTGGGCCGGCAGGCGATCTCGGGCGTCTCGGGCAGCCTCGAGCACGTGTTCACCCTGCTGGCGATCGTGCACGACCGGGAGCTCGTCGCCTCCGCGCTGGCCGGGCTCGCCGGCAACGACCCGGCCCTGCGCGGGACGGCCCTGGAGCTGCT
>JANQSB010000197.1 GCA_028284295.1 Myxococcota bacterium
CTTCCTGAACGAAGCGGCGCTACGCGAGCTGATCTCGGTGCCCTCGGGCGTTCATCAGATCATCGTGCGCCGCCCCGACACCCTCGGCCTCGAGCCCGCCGCGCTCACCGTACGTGAGCTGGCTCCCGAGCTCGACGTGCAGACCTGGAAGCAGCTGATGCCGACCCTGTCGAGCATGTTCGAGACCAGTCGGGGTGCCATGGTCGCGATGTTCTTCGTCATGTACATCGCGATCGGGATGCTCATCCTCAACGCCATGTTGATGGCGGTCTTCGAGCGAATCCGCGAGCTCGGCGTCATGAAGGCGCTCGGCGTCGGCCCCGTCGAGGTGCTGAGCCTGATCGTGATGGAGAGCGGGATCCAGGCCCTGCTGTCCATCGTGCTGGGTGTCGTCCTCTCGATTCCCGCCCTCTTCTATCTCCAGAACACCGGGATCGACCTCGGTACCGTGGCGGGGACTTCGGTGATGGGGATCGCCATGGATCCGATCTGGCGGGCAGCGATCGGACCCCACGCCTTCACGACGCCCATCGCCGTACTCGTGCTCATGGTGGCGCTCGCCGTCCTCTATCCCGCCCTGAAGGCCGCCACCGTGCAGCCCGTCGCCGCGATGCGGCATCATGGGTAGATGTCGGTCCGACTGCCCGCGATGGCCTGGCGGAACCTCTGGCGCAACCGTCGCCGAACGGTCGTCACCCTCTCGTCGATCGCGTTCGGCACCATGCTCGCGGTCCTGTTCACCGGCATGGGCGACTCGAACTTCAGCGACATGATCGACCTGGCCGCCCGCATGGGCGGAGGGCACGTCAGCATCCAGCACCCCGAACAGCTCGAGATCCCGACCTTCAGCCGGACCGTCGAGGGGGCGTCCGGACTCGCCGAGAGGGCGCTCGAGGATCGGCAGGTCGAGCGCGCGGTCCTGCGCATCGCCGGCAACGTCATGGTCTCGAGTGCGGAGCAGAGCCAGGGGGCCGGCTTCATCGCCTTCGATCCCGACGAGGAAGACAGCACCACGCTCTCGGTCCTGGAGGCGCTCTCCTCCGGTCGACTCTTCGCGTCGCGGGGCGATCGCGGCATCGTGCTGGGGACGGGACTCGCCGAGAAGCTGGGTGTCGGGCTCGGCAAGAAGGTCGTCTACACCCTGACCGACAAGCAGGGCGAGATCGTCCAGGCGGCGGCGCGGGTGGTCGGTCTGCTGCGCACCGGCGCGCCCAGTGTCGACTCCTCGCTGTGCCTGCTGCCCCTGGAACGGGTCCAGGCGCTCCTCGGCTACGGGGAGGACGAGGTGCTGCAGGTCGCCCTCTTCCTGCGCGACCAGCGCGCCGCGGAGGCGAGTGCGAAGCGCCTGTCGCCCCGGGTCGGTCCCGAGGCGGTGGCCCTGCCGTGGTTCGCCGTCCAGCCCGAGCTGTCGGCCTTCATCGCCATGAAGGTCGCCGGCGCTCGCGTGATGGAGGTCATCATCATGCTGCTCGTGGCCGCCGGAATCTTCAACACGCTCTTCGTCAGCGTGATGGAGCGGATGCGCGAGTTCGGAATCATGGTCGCGGTGGGCTTCTCGCCGGGACAGCTCTTCCGTCTGGTCATGTGGGAGAGCCTGTGGCTGGCGCTCGTGGGCCTGCTCGGCGGCGCGGTCCTGACGGCGCTTCCCTACTGGTACCTGTCCGAGGTGGGCCTCGATCTCCGCGCGATCACGGAAATCGACCTGGCGAGCGGCGAGGTGGCCGGCGTGGCCGTCATGCCCGTCATGCACGTCGACATCTACCCCGACCACCTGGCCGCGATCGTCTGCGCGGCCCTGCTCGCGACGCTGGCGGCCGGGCTGATTCCGGCGTGGAGCGCGGGCCGGGTCGCGCCCGTCGAATCGATCCGGATCGTGTGATGGGAGCCATCGTCGAGCTCGAGGACGTGACCAAGCGCTACCAGCAGGGCGCGATCGAGGTGATGGCCTTGCGGGGCCTGACCCTCCGGATCGAGGCCGGGGAGTTCACGGCCATCGTCGGCCCTTCGGGCTCGGGCAAGTCCACGGCCCTGAACCTGATCGGCGCGCTGGATCGACCGACCAGCGGTGTCGTTCGCGTCGAGGGCCGCGATCTCGCCGGGCTGTCGGCCCGGGAGCTCTCGCGCCTGCGCCGCGACCGCATCGGCTTCGTCTTCCAGGCCTACAACCTCATGCCGGTGCTCAGCGCGTACGAGAACGCGGAGATGGTGATGGCCCTGCAGGGGGTCGATCCCGCCGAGCGGCGCGAGCGGGTCACGAAGCTGCTGGTGGAGGTCGGTCTCTCGGGTCTCGAGGACCGTCGTCCCGACGAGCTCTCGGGCGGTCAGCAGCAACGTGTCGCCATCGCTCGCGCGATCGCCTCGCACCCCGCCATCGTCCTGGCCGACGAGCCCACCGCCAACGTCGACTCCGCCAACGCCGACAGCCTGCTCGATCTGATGGAGTCCCTGAACCACGAGCGGGGAGTGACCTTCCTGTTCTCGACCCACGACCCCCGGGTGATGGATCGCGCGCGGCGCATCGTCCGCATCGTCGACGGACGGGTCGACTCGGACGACCGGAAGTCCTCTTCGGTACCCGCCTAGCTGGAGATGCGCCCCGGCGTGTAGCGGCAGGGCAGGTGCTTGATGCCGTGGATGAAGTTCGAGGCCAGCCGCTCGGCCGGGCCCGTGACTTCGAGGTCGGGCATCCGCTCGAAGAGCTGGCGGAAGAAGGTCGTGATCTCGCGGCGGGCCAGGTTGGCGCCCAGACAGAAGTGGGGGCCCGGTCCGCCGAAGCCGACGTGCTCGTTGGGCGTGCGCCGCAGGTCGAAGCGGTAGGGCTGGTCGAAGACCTCCTCGTCCCGGTTTCCCGAGGCGTAGAAGAGGACCAGCTTCTCTCCCTCCGAGAGCTCCTGACCGCCGAGCTCGCAGGGACGTGTCGTGGTGCGGCGCATGAAGATGACCGGGCTCGCCCAGCGGACGATCTCCTCCACGGCCGACCGGGACAGGCCATCGAAGTCGTCCATCCACAGGCGCTTCTGGTCCGGGTACTGGTCGAGGGCGATGACGCCGTGGCTGATGGCGTTGCGGGTGGTCTCGTTGCCCGCGACGACGAGCAGGATGAAGAAGGAGGCCAGGTCCTCGGGGCTGAGCTTGTCCCCGTCGATCTCCGCATGGATGAGAAGCGAGGTGAGATCGTCGGTCGGATTGTCGCGACGCTCGGCGCCCAGCTCGTTCATCAGCTCGCGCAGGGCCATGCCGGCCCCGAGCAGCACCTGGGCGATGTCCGCGCCCTCGGGCACGTACTCGGGGTCGCCCGCTCCAAGGATGATGTTCGTCTGGTCGAAGACGAACTGATGCTGGCTCTGCGGGATGCCCATCATCTCGCAGATGATGCGGATGGGGAACGGCGCGCACAGCTCCGTGACGAAGTCACACTCGCCCTTCTCGATCACCGCGTCGATGGCCTCGCGTGCGATCCGCTCCACCTGGTGGTCGACCTTCTTGAGGCGCTGGCGCGTGAAGCCTCCCGAGACCAGCTTTCGCTGCCGCATGTGCTTCGGATCGTCCATGTTGATGAAGGCTCCGAAGAACTCGAGGAACATCTCGGGCAGGTCGGGGATGCTGGTGGCGCCCTTGGACGAGCAGAAGAGCTCCGGTTCGCGGCTGGCGCGGAGGATGTCGGCGTGCTTCGTCACCGCCCAGTAGCCCGGCCCCTGGGGCACCAGACCCCGGGTGTCGGGCTCGTCGTAGAAGGACATCGGCCGCTCCCGGCGCAGGGTCACGAAAGCCCCCTCGCGCTCTTGCCAGGGCCGGGCCCAGAAGGTCGGCTCGCTCAGATCGATCTCGTCGACGGACAGGACTTCCTCGGGCTGCATGGCGTACCTCGGGGCGTTCGCGGAAACTGGTCCGAACAGAGTTACCATGTCGCGCGCCCGGAGGCCCCCCTTGAGCGAATCGACCCGACCCGACCAGTGCTTCGGCGACGTCCAGTTGTCGGTGGGGGACGATCGGGTCGCCCTGGCCGAGATCCGACGACCGCCGCACAACTACTTCGACGCCCCGCTGATCGCGAGCCTGGCCGACGCCTTCGAAGCGCTGGACGCCGATCCGGGCTGCCGCGCCATCGTCCTCGCCAGCCAGGGAAAGAACTTCTGCGCCGGCGCGCAGCTGGGGGGACGGGGGGCGGAGCCGCCGGCCCTCGAAGGCCGGACGGAGCCCGGGCATCTCTACGACGAGGCGGTGCGGCTCTTCTCCACGCGCACGCCCGTGGTGGCTGCCGTGCAGGGGGCCGCCGTGGGCGGCGGCCTCGGCCTCGCGCTGATGCCGGACTTCCGCGTCGGATCGGAGGACTCGCGCTTCAGCGCGAACTTCGCGCGCCTGGGCTTCCACCACGGCTTCGGGCTCAGCGTCACCCTGCCCGCGGTGGTGGGGCAGCAGCGCGCGCTCGAGCTGCTCTATACCGGCATCCGGATCGGCGGCCAGCAGGCCTTCGAGATGGGCCTGCTCGATCGCCTGGTCCCGGGCGACCGGATTCGCGAGGAGGCCCAGGCGTTGGCGCGCGAGATCGCGCTCTCCGGTCCACTGGCCGTCGACTCCATCCGAGAGACCCTGCGCGGCGACCTGGCCGCTCGGATCCGGGCGGCGACCGACCGCGAGAAGGCCGAGCAGGAGCGGCTGCAGAAGAGCGAGGACTTCCGGGAGGGGGTCCGGGCGATGGCCGAGCGCCGCACGCCGGACTTCCAGGGTCGCTGAGCCGTCGGATGTTCGACTTCGACGCCGGAGACGATCTGGAGCTGATCGCCGAGACCGCGCGAAGCTTCGCCCGCGACGAGCTGCAGCCCCGTATGCGCGACCACGAGTCCGCCGGCGCCGTCGATCCGGGCGTGCGCAAGCGCTTCGAAGAGATCGGCCTCGCCGCGCTCGAGCTCCCCGAAGCGCTCGGCGGTGCGGGGCTGGGCGCCCGTGCTCGCGCGCGGGTGGGCGAGGAGCTGGGTGCCGCGGATCCCGGAGCCGCGCTGGCCCTGGATCCCATCGGCGCGACCCTCTACCCGCTGCTCGAGCTGGGTGGATCCGAACGGGTCCGTGAGCTGGCCCTCCCGCTTCTCGAGCGCAGCGGCGCGCGCGGCCTGCTGGTGGCGTCCGCCGACGCGCGGCTCGACCTGGACCTCGCGGACGACGGGTTCGCTTCGGCCACCC
>JANQSB010000206.1 GCA_028284295.1 Myxococcota bacterium
GGCTCGCGATCGGCAGCACCTGGGTCGGTGAGACGCCCGCCCCTGGATCGACGTTGACGTAGACCTCGAGCAGCTCGGGATTGGCCGGGTCCTGGCGGATCGTGAAGCGCTGGTCTTCGGTGCTGCCGGCGTCGGAGGTGCCGAGGGTGAGTACACCGACCTTGGCCAGCTCGCTGATCGGCTCTTCCAGCACCCAGGCACCCGCGCCCCGGGTTCCCACCACCAGGCGATCGTCGGAGACGTCGCCGGGATCTCCGATCTCGAACGCGAGGCTCGTCGCGGGCGCATTGGGCAGGCCCAGCCCGAGCTCGGAGAAGATCGCGGCACCTTCGGGGACGATGCCCTGGGGATCGACCGCCCGCAGCACGCCACTCTCGGTCGCGACGAAGACGACGAGCTGTGCGCCGTTGCGAGCCACCTCGAGGTCGTTGATCTCCGTCACCTTGAAGAACGGCCCGGAGGAGGCGCCGATCGCGACCTCCTCCCAGGTCTTGCCGGCGTCCGCCGTGCGCCACATCTCCTGCCCGTCGCTCGCGAAGGCGACCCGCCAGTCCATGGGGTCGAGGGCGATGTGGCGGATGACTCCGCCGCGGCTGCTGGAGTCGCCGACCACCCGCAGGACGAGCTCGTTGCTGCCGGCCTCCCGGACCCAGACCCGACCGGCGTCGGCCGCGGCGTACAGCACGTCGGGCTTCGCCTGGGCACCGTCGTAGCCGCCGTAGGCGACGCCGCGCCGGGTCGCGTCGCCCAGGTCCTTCAGCCTCTCGACGGTTTCGCCGCGGTCGAGGCTCTCGTAGAGGTTCTCGCCCAGGAGCAGCACGCGGTCGGGGTCGGCGGCGTTCACCGCCAGCTGCGGCGTGACGTCCGACCGGCTCAGCCCGTCGTTTCCGCGCAGCCCCCCGAGTCGGGTGAGGTCGTCGAGGGGCGTGCTGAGGACGGGCGCGGGCTGCGTGCCCTTGGCGCCGAGACGCAGGGGCTTGGCGATCAGGAAGGAGTCCGCGGCGACGTCGATGGAGGGACCGTCCACGTCGACCGGCTGGAACGCGGTCTCCTTCAGCTCGAGCACGATCTCCTGCGGCCCGCCGCCTCGCACCGTCGCGGGGACCTGAGCCCCACCGACCGCGAGGTAGAAGGCCTGGTCGCCGACGCTGACGCCGAGCGGGACGCGCTCGTCGCCACCGAGCGTGACGGTGATGCGCCGGGCCGGGTCGTCGTCGCTGTCGGTGAACTGCGTGACCTCGATCTTCGCGATGTCACCACCGCTCCCCGACAGCCCCGAGAAGTTGACGGTGGTCACGTCGGGAACCAGGTCTTCGGCGGGGCCGAGGCCGGCGTACTCGACGCGCCAGATCGAGCGGAAGTCGGGTCCCACCAGGTAGCGGATCTCGCGCTGGGCCGAGGCATCCCAGAAGCTGGCGACCCTCCAGTCCTCGCCCCGCGCGATGAGGTTCTGGAGCTCCGGGAAGCCCTGCCAGTTGGTGAGTCCGAGGTCCGTGGGGATCTCGAAGGCACTCGTGATCACGCCGGCTTCGTCGAGCGCCAGGATCGGCTCCTGGGCGAGGAAGTTCCAGTCCACGTCGACGACGATCTGCGCCCGCAGGTTGCCGTTGATGGACTCCCACTCGCGCAGGGACGAGTTGCCGGGGTCGGTCAGGCGGAAGAGCCCGCCGTCGGTGGCGTTGAGGATGGCCGGCGGACCGGGGGCGACCGGCAGGGGCGGCAGGTGGACGAGCGCGTTCGAGTCCGCGAAGGGCGCAGTGCCGTTCGCGGCGTCCAGCACGATCTCCTCCCACACGGAGCCGGCGGGCTGCGAGAAGTCGCCGCGGAAGACCAGGCCGGTCTGGTTCTGCGTCTCCGACAGGAAGGACGGCGTCCGATCGCCGGCCAGGTAGAGGATGTTCGTGTCTCCCGGGTCGGCGAGCATCGCGAGGTGGAGGTTGCCGTCGCCGTCGGGATTCAGGCCTTCGATCAGGCCCGGCGTGCTGGGAGCCGGCAGCTCGGCGACGGACCAGCCACCCGTGGCGCGGCGCGCGAGCGCCCAGAGCCGGGGGCTCTCGCCCTGCACGCGGATGCCCTCGGGATAGGCGGGCAGCTGCTCGGAGGTCTCGTAGCGGAAGGTGCCGTTGCCGAGGTCGTCGACCGCCGTCAAGCGCACCTCGCGCGTGGTGGCCCGTACCGGGGTGCCGTCGGGGTACGCCCGGACGAGCGCGTCGTCGAGCTCGATGGAGCTCGAGGCCGTGGACGCGCTCACGTCGATCGTCACGCGCTGGGCCTCGGCGCCTTCGCCGATGACGAGCTCGGTGTAGAGCGGCACCGTGCCCGCGCCGTAGAAGACCGTCGGGTCCGCGACCTGGATCGTCTTGAGACCGGCGGGCACGTCGACGTTCAGCGTGGTCGCGGCGCGGTCGGTATTCACGCGCACCGTCTCGTTCCGGTCGAAGAGCTGGACCGTGGCGAAGAACTCGTTGGCGTCCGCGACCACCGCCTGACTGGTCCCGAGATCCCCGCCGATCAACGCCGCCGAGAGCACCGGGCCGCCGCCGGAGTCGGCGATGGCGAGGACGATGCGCGTGGGCCGGACCTTCGCGAGCTGGCTGGCGAGCGGCTCCGGCAGGGTCTCCGACGCCCAGTTGACCCCACCGTCGGTGCTGCGATAGATGCCCTGGTTGTCGCCCGTGACCGCGGCGTACAGCTCGCTCGGGTTCGTGGGCGACTGGACGAGGTCCGTGACGGGACCCAGTGGCAGGGTCTGCACGCGATCGACCGTCGCGCGTACGCCGGCTTCGTCCTCGCCGACCAGCATCCGGACCAGCCGACCGGGGAAGCCATCGCTCTTCTCGAGGGTCGCGAGGAACACCACCTGCTCGGTGGCCGGGCCCATGGGGTCGGACTTCGGCGGCACCAGCAGACCGGTCGGCACCACCTTCGAGACGGGGATGCCCTGGAAGGTCTGCGTACCCAGCACCTGCCAGCTCTGGCCGCCGTCCTTCGAGATCAGGATCCCCATGGAGTCGCGGATGCTCGCGTTCCCTTCCACCGAGGGACCCGTCGCCGCGAAGACGATCGTCTCGTTCAGCGGCGTGTTCTCGTCGAGCGCCGCACCCGTGGTGGTGATGGGGCTCAGCGCGACGTGGCTGATCGAGAGGCTCGGGAAGTCCCAGGTTCGCGGCTGCCACTCGACCAGGTCTTCCGGGTAGGGATCTCCCGGGTTGCCCGGGTCCTCGGCCTGGATGTTCGACGTGGTCCAGATGCCGCCGCCCGCCGTGCCCAGGATGGCGTCGACGCCGTTGGGATGAACGACCACCGAAGACACCGGCCCGCCGAAGCGGCCCTCGATGGCGCCGGGGCCGGTCTGCTCGAAGCTCTCCGGACCCGTCGGCGTCCAGACCGGGAGCCCGCTGGTCTCCACCAGCGGCAGAGCCACCGGGGTCGCGCCCGTCGCCGCTCCCCCGAGCCCGGGGATCAGCTCGGACAGGGGATCCGCAGACAGCAGCACCCGCGGCTCCAGGGACTCCAGCCGGTACTTCCTGGCCGCCGTGGCACCGCGCACTGCACGACCCTCTCGTTTGGCGCGCCGAGCGGCAGCCCTTCGTGCGTGGCGATTCCAGGCGCGGGCCAGTCGCTTCAAGCCACGCCTCCTCGCACGCCGCGCAGGGCCGACATGCCCGCGAGGCCGAGCCCGGTGGCGAGCACGACGACGCCGGTCGCGCCCAGACCCGGTACGGAGTCCGCGTCCACGATGTCGACCGTCGCCGTGCCCAGGCTGGGCGGGTCGAAGCTCGTCACGCCCACCAGCGGTCCGGCCACCGAGTCGTCCTCACGCGTGGACAGGGGTGCAGTGCCAGGGAGTGGGGTCGAGAAGTCGAGGGTGCCGATGACGTGCGCGCCCGAGATCGCCGGGAAGCCGACCGTGTCCACCGCGAAGGCCACCAGCACGCCGGGCCCGGGAAAGCTGGCGCAGGCCGGGGCGGCCGAGGGGCACACGAGGCGCAGCGCGGGATCGTCGGGGGCAGTCGGGTCGAAGCTGAAGCCGAGGAAGCCGAGGCGTGAGGTGTCGAACTCGACGACGATTCCACCGCCCAGGCTGGGGTCCGTGAAGTCGATCTCGAGATCGAGCGACGCGATCTGACCCTGCACGAGCTCCTGGGCCGGGGGAGTGAGCGCGACGACGTTCTGGGCCGAGGCCGAAGGCGGAGCGAGCAGATAGAGGAGGCCGATCAGGACGGCGAGGCGCAGGCCGCGCAACGCGGGCCGGGGGACGATGCGATCTCGCGCTTCAGAACAGGACAAGGACACAACTGCGCTCGTCGGCTCGTTCAACGGACCCCGCGTCGGCGGGGCCCTGGCAGGAGGCGCCATTCTACACCTAACGCTGCTGGCTGTTAGTGAACGATTTCACACTGGTTTCGACAAAGACGCCGACTCGCGGGATGCGCCACGTCCCCGCGCTCTGTCACAATGGCGTTCGCAGGGGCGGTGCAGCACCGCCGGCGCGAACAGTCGAAGAAAAGTGATCGAGCTGTGCAGATTCTGTTCGTACATCCCAACTTTCCGGCGCAGTTCGGCCCGGCGCTCTCGCGACTCGCGGTCAGCGGCGACTTCGATTGCGTGTTCGCGACCCGAGCACCCCCCAAACAGGTGGCCCAGCAGGTGGCCCAGCAGGTGGCCGGTGTCCGATTCGTCCACTACCAGCCGTCCGGCGGGGCGACCGCGGCTAGCCACTACTGCTCGCGCACCTTCGAGAACGCCATCTGGCAGACCCATGCGGTCTACGAGGCCTGCCGCAAGACGCCGGACCTGCACCCGGACCTGGTGGTCGGCCACTCCGGATTCGGCACCACCCTGTTCCTGCGCGAGCTCTGGGACTGCCCGATCCTCAACTACTTCGAGTACTTCTACCATCCCCATGCAAACGACATGGATTTCCGACCCGACTTCCCCGCGAGGCCGATCGACCACCTGCGGGCTCGCGCACGCAACGCGACCCTCCTGCTGGATCTGGACAACTGCGACGCCGGATACTCGCCGACCCGGTGGCAGCGGTCGCTGCTCCCGCCCACGTACCGGGAGAAGGTGAACGTCGTTCATGACGGCGTCGACACCAGCTTCTGGCAGCGCCGGGCGGCGGCCCGCACCATCGGAGGCCGTCCCGTCCCGGAGGGGACCCGGATCGTGACCTACTGCGCCCGGGGGCTCGAGTCGATCCGGGGCTTCGACGTCTTCGTGCGCGTCGCGAAGCGGATCACCGAGCGACTGCCCGACGTGGTCTTCGCGGTCGTGGGCGACGACCGCGTCCACTACGGCAACGACGAGCGCTTCACCGGGGAGCGGAGCTTCC
>JANQSB010000221.1 GCA_028284295.1 Myxococcota bacterium
AAATGGTACCAGCTGGACATATAGCGGCCTAACTATGGATCAATACATTCCTGTGCTGGAACGGCTACGCCAAGCGGTTGGGCCGGATTTCATCCCGGCCAAAGGCGAGCTGGCCGCGGTCCACCTGCCCGAGGGCTCGATTCTCGAGGGCACCATCATCGATCCGGTGGATCTCCTGGGACGCGTGCTGCGTCGCTCGAAGTCTCCGGGACGCGTCTTCCGCCAATCGGATCTGCTGCCGCGAGGCACGCGTCCCGGCGTCGTCGCGGGGATTCCGGCCGGCAAGCGCGCGCTGCGCATCGACGCGAGCAAGGTCAGCGGGATCGTGGGGCTCAAGCAGGGCGACCGCTTCGACCTGATCGCCACCTATCCACCGGATCGGAACCGCCGGGTCCAGTCCGTCTACGGCAGTGGCGGGGACGTGGGCAGCGGCGCGCGCTCGCAGCTGGTCGCCGAGAACGGCGCCGTGGTCTCGAGCCTCGAGAACCGCACGCTTCCGTCCACGGGTCGCGCCGGAGCCGTCGTGCAGGAGATCGTCCTGGCTCTCGACCCCGACGAGATCCCGATCGTCACCGAGGCACTCGAGGTCGCCAAGCGAATCGACTGCGTGCCCCGCTCGGGTCTCCCGGGAGAAGCCGAAGCCCCGCCTCCGGAAGCGACCGACGCCGCGAAGCGGCGCCCGCGACGGCCCGGTGCCCCCATCGTCGACGTGATCGAGGGCGAGAACCGATCCCTGCGACGCGTCCCGGTCGGCTCGCGCCTGGCCCGACCGGCTCCTCGGGCGATCGTCAGGACGCGCTGACGTGCTCCCCCTCGTCGCCCTGCTGCTCTTCGCCCTCTTCGGGATCGGCGCGCTCACGGTCGACGGCGGGCTGGCGTTCGCCGAGAAGGCCCGGCTCGAGACCCGGGCCGAGATGATGGCGGCCGAGGCCGAGTACGCGAGCCGCGGCGAAGCCTCGTCGACCTGTCGGAGGTCGCGCAACGAGGCGGGGTGCCGACGCCGCGAGGCCCTGATGCCGATGCTCGAGGATCTCGGCGGGCTACCCTGGAACTCGCGCGACCGCTCCCTGGACGGCACGGAGGTGGACTCGCGGGGCGCGCGCCTCGGCGACCTCGCCGGAGTCAAGAATCTGCTCGAGCCCGGCAACCCCTTCGTGCTCGAGCGCCGCTCGCCCTTCCTGTTCGGGTGGGCCGCGATCCCCGCGATCTCGGCGGATGCCCCGCGACCCGACCTCCCGACCATTCAAGACGCGCGTCGTCGGCAGGGCATCTCACCTCATGTGCAGTTCGAGGACGCGGAGCTTCCGGGCTTCCGGATCGTGGCCCACGAGGAAGCAGAGCCTCGCATGAGCCAGGCGCTGCGCGTCGGTCCGATGTTCCGCCGGAACCCCGGCCTTCCGCCGGACAGCCCGTCCAACGAGGTGATCCCCGGCGCGGTCGGAATCGCGATCCTCCGTGCCGAAGCAGCGACCTTGCTGACCGGGGGCATCGTGGACCTCGAGCAGAGCGGCCCGGACTTCGTGCTCCCCGGAGAAGAGGAGCCGGTCGCGTTCACCTTCGGAATGCCTGCCCAGGGCTTCCTCGCGGTCGGGAGCGCGACCGATCAGATCGGTGACGACCGATTGTCCGAGATTCCCGCGACGCGCGCGGTCGACGGATACGTCGCCGTGGTCGAGGAGCCCGGCGGCCCGATCCTGGCCTTCGCGTCCGTCGCGCTCCAGCTCCAGGCCGGACAGCTCCGGCTCGGGCCGGCGTCGAACGGGAGCCACACCGTTCGCAACGCGTCGGCGGCGCCCGGGAGCGCGAATCGAACCGCGATGATCGCCGCGCTCCGTCGCCTCGCCGAGCTCGAATCCGCGCCCGCCGACTGGCACGAGCGCCTCGCGTTGGTTCCCCAGCCGCAGAGGCCGGTTCCGCGATGAGCGAGCGTCCCCTCCAGGTCCTGGTCGCGGGAGACCCGAGCCTCGCCGACGAGGTCGAGGCGGCGCTCGCGGGCGCCCACGACGGACGCTCGTTCCTGAGGCTCGCGCACGACTTCGAAGAGGCGCTCCGAGCGGCACGCCAGCGGGACCCGGACCTCGTCGTCGTCGCCCTGGGCCACGACCGCGAGGCGCTTCGGGCCTTCGCAAGGCGCCTCCAGACCATCGCGCCCCGCGCACTCGTGCTGGGTGCCCAGGCGGGCCCGGGAGAGGAGCCCACGCCGGCCTATCTCTTCGTCGAGGTGGTGCGGTCGAAGCTCGCGGACGTCCTGGAACGGCCCGTCTCGAGCGAGGCCCTGCGCGACGCACTCACGACGCTGGCGCGACACCAGGAGCGGACTGCGCGGAACCTGGGTCGGGTGATCGCCTTCCACAGTACCAAGGGCGGCGTCGGGAAGAGCACCTTGTCGATCAACACGGCCGTCGGACTGGCGCTGGAGCACCCGGACCGCGTCCTGCTGATCGATTGCTCGCTTCAGCTGGGGGTCTGCGCCTCGGCGCTGGACCTCTCGCCGGAGAGCTCCGTGGCCACGGCGGCCCGCGAGCGCGACCGGCTCGACGCCCGGATGCTGCGGGAGATTGCCGTGCTCCACGAGCGCAGCGGCCTGCGCCTGCTCTCGGCCCCGCTCGACCCGGTCGACGCTTCGGACGTCGACGACCAGGCCATGGCCCAGCTGCTCGCCATCGCCCGCGAGAGCTTCGACTACGTCATCGTCGACACGCTGCCCATCGTCGATGCCGTGATGCTCGCCATCTTCGACCTCGCCGACCGCATCTACCTGGTCAACCAGGGCACGGTTCCCGACGTAATCGGCGCGGCACGCCTGCGGGAGATGCTCGACAAGATCGAGATCCCGGCATCCCGCGAGCGCATCGTCCTCAACCGGAACACCCCGCCCTTCCCGGGCCAGCTCAGCGCGGCGGACGTGAGCACGCGCATCGGTCGTCCCGTGGACTTCGAGGTGCCCTACGACAAACGCGTGCTGTCGGCGCTGAACCTGGGCGAGCCGCGCATCCTGTCGGCGGGGCGGCGCGGTTGGGGGCGCGCGCTCCGCGCGATCATCGAGGACGCCGCCCGGATTCGCGTGGCCGAACCCGTCCCGCCGGCCGGCAGCGAGGAAGACAGCGCGCCGCAGGAGTCCACGGCTGAGCGGGAACGCGGAGCGCCGCTGACGGTGATCCCGGGCCAGCGGTCGTGAGTCGAGACACCTCGAAGGGCGACGCGATCCGCGCACGACTGCGAGGATCGATGACACGCGAGTACGCGCGCTGGGAAGGGAGTCAGACCTCCCGCGAGCGGGGACATCGGTCCTTCGAGGCCCGTGCGCCGGTGGCACGAGAGGCCGAGCGCCGGGGTGCGGTGTCGATCATGGCGCGGCTTCGCGACCGGCTGATCGACGAGCTCACCCGGGAGCGCGTGCTCGATGCGAGCGAGGACCGGGTCGTCGCGGTCGTCGCGGCCTTCGTCGAGCGCGTCCTGGCCGAGGAAGAGCTCGGCCTGAACGACAGCGAGCGAGAACGCCTCGTCGACGCGCTCAGCGAGGAGGCGTTGGGGATCGGGCCGCTGGCGCCCTTGATGGCCGACCCGGCCGTGACCGACATCCTGGTGAACGGGCCGCACCGGGTGTGGATCGAGCGCGGAGGCCGACTCGAGGAGACGGGCGTCTCCTTCGAGGACGACGCGCACCTCCTCCGCGTGATCGAGCGAATCGCCGCACGAGCCAACCGCCGCATCGACGCCGCGTCGCCCATGGCCGATCTGCGCCT
This sequence comes from Myxococcota bacterium, assembly GCA_028284295.1. Taxonomy (GTDB): domain Bacteria; phylum Myxococcota_A; class UBA9160; order UBA9160; family UBA4427; genus JAJDAN01. Next base: position 3,747 of record JANQSB010000221.1, read on the forward strand.
CCCGGACGGCTCGCGCGTCAACGCGACCCTGCCGCCGATCTCGCCCGACGGACCGACGCTCTCGATCCGACGCTTCGGGCGCCGTCGCATCCGGCTCGACGAGCTCGAGCGCGGGCAGTCGATCGGGAGCGGCATGCGGCAGTTCCTGTGGGAAGCCGTCCGTCATCGCCAGAGCGTTCTCGTCTCGGGCGGGACCGGCGCCGGCAAGTCGACGCTCCTGGGCGCGTTGGCCGAGGCCGTCCCCCACGACGAGCGCATCGTCACCATCGAGGACACCCTGGAGCTCCAGCTCGACCAGCCCCACGTGGTCCGTCTGGAGACGCGTCCTCCGAACGTCGAAGGCACGGGCACCATCACCCAGCGCGAGCTGGTGGTGAACGCCCTGCGCATGCGGCCGGACCGGATCGTGGTCGGCGAGGTTCGCGCCGGCGAGGCGCTCGACATGCTGCAGGCGATGAACACCGGACACGAAGGCAGCCTCTCCACCATCCACGCGAACTCTCCCCGCGACGCCCTCTCCCGGCTCGAGACCCTGGTCCTGATGGCCGGCTTCGAGCTGCCGACTTCCGCGATCCGCGCCCAGATCGTCTCGGCCATCGACCTGCTGGTGCACGTCGAACGCGGCCAGGACGGCCGACGTCGTATCACGAAGGTCGCGGAGATCACCGGCCTCGAAGGGGAGGTCCCGCTGCTGCAGGATGTCTTCCGCTTCGAGGCGACCCGCTTCGAGGCCGGACGGGTGGAGGGCCGCTTCGCGGCGACCGGAGTCGTCCCGCGCTGCGCCGAGGCGCTGCGCGCGCGGGGGGCTGACTGCCCCGTCGAGTGGTTCCGCGCGACCGAAGGCGTGCGGCGTGTCTGACACCGCGTCTCGCGGACGCACCCGACGCCGAGCAGCCGTCCGGATCGCCTTTCTGCTGGCGCTGGCCGTCGCAGGCTGTGCCTCCGACGAGGGTCCGAACCCGAACGATCCGAACGAGCGGCTCGCGCAGCTGGTCGAAGCCTGGCGCAAGGTGCACGAGAACGGCGGCAGCTGCGAGCAGCGAAACCCCGAAGAGACTCCCCTGATCGACTGCGAACGGATCCGCAGCGAGCTCGCCCGACTGGCCATCGAGTTCCCCCACCACTCCCGGGTGCTGCTGGCGAACGCGATCGTCAGCTTCGAGGCCGGCCGCCCCGACCAGGCCCAGAAAGAGCTGGACACCGTGCTGCGGCTGACTCCTGCGGACCCGGACGCTGCGGCGCTGCG
>JANQSB010000227.1 GCA_028284295.1 Myxococcota bacterium
CGAAGCGAGCGGGATCGACGTCCCGGATGAATCCGAGCACGCCCTGCATGCCCCGCGTCCGGGTGCGACCGTGCGCGACGTAGTGGGTCTGGACGTCGATGACGGGACCGCGTCCCGCGAAGGTGGCCTCGGCGGCGGCCGGATCGTGCTCCGCCTCCGGGGGCACGTCGTAGAAGCCGCCCCCGGCCGCCGCGTCGATGGCGCGCAGGCTGGCCGCGGTGCCGCAGCGGTCTCTCAGATAGCGGGGAAGCGTCCAGGTCAGACGCGCGGCCGCGCGTGGCGAGCGTTCCCCCAGCCGCGCGACCGCTTCGAGCTCGCGGGGCGACGGAGGTGCTGCGTACTCGTCGGTACGGAGCGGCGCGAGCAGGGGGGCCAGGGGAGCACCCATAGGGCCATGCTACCACCGCCCCGCTGACGAGCCCGGCTGGCTAGAGACGCGCCTCCAGCTTCTCGACGGCGGCCGCCAGCCGACCGACGCTCGCTCCCAGGGTGCCGAGCGTCCCGTCGATCTGGCCCAGTCGCGCATCGATCCCCGCCAGGCGCTCGTCGAGCCCCGCCAGGCGCTCGTCGATCCCGTCGAGGCGCTCGTCGAAGCGCTCGGTCGTCTTCTCCAGGCTCGAGACGGCGGCGTCGAGCCGGCCGAGCGAACGGCTCGTCTCGAGCAGCTGGGCGGTGTTCGCCTGCTGGGCATTCCAGAGCAGCGTGAAGCCCGTGACCATCACCGCGAAGGTCGGCGCGCTGATCCTCATCCACGCACGGAAGGACATGGCATCCGCGAGATCGGCTTGCGATCGGTTGAGGATCGAAGGGGACACCGTGGCGTTCAGCTCCCTGAGGTCCTGCTCCAGGCGCTCGACACGGAGGACGAGCTCATCGGTCTGTGCCGACATCCTGCGCTCCGCGGGACCGGAGTCCTGCGAGGGTAGCGAGTCGCAGCCCCGGCGGCCTCTACCCTCGCCCGGCGGGCGCGGGGCGGGGCGGGGGCAGTATCCTCGCACACCGGGAGGGCGTCGCGATGCTTCGAGACGCGATCTTTCGGATCGCCTGGCTCACGGGCTGTGCCGTGCTGGCGGTGGCCGCACTGCCGGTCGGCGAGAGCGGGGCGGAGACCGCTCGCGGCGTGGTCTTCGACGACCGCGACGGCGACCGCGTCCGCGATGCCGACGAGCCCGGTGTCCCCGACGTCGCCGTGTCGAACGGCCGCGAGGTGGTCCGCACGGATACCGAGGGTCGCTACGAGATCTCCCTCGACCCGGACCAGATCCTGTTCGTCACCAAGCCGGCGGGCTGGATGACGCCTGTGGACGCGCGCATGCTGCCGCGCTTCTACTACATCCATCAGCCCGACGGATCCCCGGCCGGCCTTCGATACCCGGGGATCGAGCCGACGGGCCCGCTGCCCGAGACCATCGACTTCCCGCTCTCGCGCGTCGAAGAGCCGGAGCGCTTCGAGGCGATCCTGTTCGCGGACACCCAGCCGCAGACCGCGCAGGAGCTCGACTTCATTCGCGACGACGTGATCGCAGAGCTCATCGGCACGAAGGCCCGCTTCGGCATGACGATGGGCGACATCCTCTACGACGACCTGTCGCTCTTCCCGCGCTACAACAGCATCGTCGCCCAGATCGGCATCCCCTGGTACAACGTGCCGGGCAACCACGAGCTGAACTTCGAAGCCGCCGACGACGCCGGCTCGCTCGAGACCTTCAAGCGCCACTACGGTCCGCCCTACTACTCGTTCGACGTCGGTCGCGCGCACTTCGTGGTGCTCGACAACATCGACTACCAGGGCGGCGACACCGCCGACCCCGGCCAGCTGCGTGGCAGCGGGGGCTACGAGGCTCGAATCGGCCGCGCGCAACTCGCCTGGCTCGAGCGCGACCTCGCCGCGGTTCCGCGAGAGCATCTGGTCTTCCTGGCGATGCACGCGCCCCTCCGCACCTACCTGGGAGACAGCCCGTCCGCCAACACCCAGGACCGGCGGTCGCTCTTCGCCCTGCTCGAAGGGCGACCGAATCTCTACGCGGTCGCCGGCCACACCCACACGACCGAGCACCACTGGTTCGGCGAAGAGGACGGCTTCGCGGGACCGGGCGAGTTCCACCATCACGTTCTCACCACCGTCTCCGGCAGCTGGTGGAGCGGCCCCGTCGACGGGCGTGGCATCGCCGTCGCCGACCAGCGGGACGGAACTCCCAACGGCTACCACGTCCTCGAGGTGGACGGCACCCACGCCAGCGTGCGCTACAAGGCGGCCGGCCTGCCCGTGGACGTACAGATGCGCGTGGTGCTCGACGTCGGCCACCACCGCGACCGACCCGAGGCCATGTGGCACCAGCGACCGGGAGCCGAGCTCGATGGCCGTCTCTCGGTCGACGCCGTTCCCGCCACCGCGGTCGTCGTCAACCTGTTCGACGGGGGTCCGCGCTCGCGCGTCTTCTTCCAGGTGGGCGACGGACCCGTCGTCGACATGCAGCAGCGCGCCATGCCCGACCCCTGGGTGAACGAGCTGTTCCAGCGGAATCCCGACACCGTGAAGCCCTGGGTGAAGGCCGTGGCGTCGTCCCACGTCTGGGAGGCGGACCTCCCCGACGACCTCGGCCCGGGCACCTGGACGCTGACGGTGACCGCCCAGGACGAGTTCGGGCGCGTCCACCACGCACACCGCATCCTCGAGATCGAGGGGTCGAGCGCCAGCCGCCTCCCGGCGGGCGCTCGCTGAGCGCCTCGGCCGGGCTCGCCGGGCCTGCCATGGGGCGTCCTGGAACTCGCCAGGCCACGGCGCCCCACCGCTCCCGACACACGGCGCTGTCGGCCCGGCACGGGCGGCACGACCCTTGCTTCGCAGAGGTGCGTGACATGCGGGAGGGATCGGCATGAGGATCGAAGAAGCCGCCGCCGAGTTCCTGGCCCTGCGGCGCATCGCGGTGGCAGGGGCCTCAGCGGGCAAGCAGCCCGGGGTGGGCAACGGCATCGCGGATCGGCTCCGGAACACGGGGCACGAAGTCTTCCTCGTACACCCCCGTGCGGAGAGGATCGGCGACGTCGAGTGCCATCCGACGGTGGACGCGATCCCCGGCGGCGTCGAGGGCGTCGTGGTGGCGACCTCCGCCCACAACGCCCGGGTGGTGGCCGAGCAGGCCGCCCGGGCGGGCGCCCGCTGGATCTGGTTCCACCAGGGAACCGGCCCCGTCTCCTTCGACGACGAAGCCCTGGAGACGGCTCGCTCGGCGGGTCTGAAGACGATCGCCGTGGGCTGCCCGATGATGTACTGCGAGCCCGACATCGCCCATCGCTGCATGCGCGGTCTCTTCCGCGCGAGCGGTCGGATCCCCAGGTCGATCGACGTCCCGGCACGGACCTGAGCCCGAGGTCGGCCCTCGCTCGACTTCTGGCGTTCGCTGGGCGAGGCTGGGGAGCCCGCGACAGGCGACCCCGGAGGCGAAGGCATGTCGGACCCCCATCGAATCGAGACCGTGGAGCAGCTGCGCGAGCGCATGGGAAGCGCCTCGCCGGTGACGCCCGCCAAGGTGGAGTCGAAGCTCGACGACTTCGCGCGCGACTTCATCGCCCGCTCGCCCTTCCTGATCCTGTCCACGGCCGACGCCGAAGGGCGTCAGGACGCGTCGCCCAAGGGCGATGCCGAGGGTTTCGTGAGCGTGGTCGACGAAACGACGCTGCTGATCCCCGACCGCAAGGGCAACAAGCTGCTGATGGGCCTCGAGAACATCCTGCAGAACCCGCGGGTCGGCCTGATCTTCCTCGTCCCCGGGTGCGAGGAGACCCTGCGCGTGAACGGCCGCGCGGAGATCACCGCCGACCCGGAGCTGCTCGGGGCCCTGGCCGCGCGCGGGCAGGACGCGCTGGTGGCGATCCGCGTGACGACCGACGAGGTCTTCTTCCACTGCGCGAAGGCCTTCCGCCGCTCCGCGCTCTGGAAGCCCGAGACCTGGACACCCCACAAGGTCTCGTTCGGCGAGATCTTCGCGAAGCGACTCGCGCGCGAGGGCGACCGTGAGGTCGTCCAGAACATCGACGCCGCCATCGAGCAGGACTACCGCGAGAACCTCTGAGTCACCGGTGAAGCGAGAGGTCTGCACGAGGTACGGACCCCGCAGCAGAGCGAACGCACGGCGCTCGCCCGCTAGGCCTCGCGGGCGCCCCGCGTGAGGTGCACCATCTCCTTCCGCACGTCGGTGCTGGTCTCGCACGCCTTCCGGTACGGCACGTAGGCGATCCGGCCGCCCCAGCGCATGTGGAAGCCCTCCGGATCGCTGGCGAGCATCGTGGGCTCCGCGTCGCCATCGGCGAGCTCGGCGGGCCGGCTGCCCTGGTGACGCTGCCAGATCAGCGCCATCGCATCGCGATGGTCTTCGTTCATGTGCTTGACGATCCCGCCCTCGCCATCCTGCCACTCGGCCCGCGGCGTGACGAAATCTCCTGCGGCGATCCAGTGGATGGCCCCGAAGCCGCCGATGTAGCGAACCCGGGCCGGATCGATCTGCCAGTACTCGAAGTCGTGGACGTCGGCATGCCCCCGGCTCTCGGGAAAGAAGGTCTCGTAGCGCTCCCGGGCCGCGTCGAGGTCCGCGCCCTCGAGGGGCTTCGCATCCCCGAGCACGCTCACCCGCCCGGACGACTGCGGGTCGCCATCGGCACCCGACAGCGCGGCCTCGGCGACCGTCAGGCTGACCCGGGGGTCGCGCTTCATGTTCAGGGTGTGCTGTGCGATGCGGCTCACGTACACGACGCATCGCGACTCGGGGGTCAGCACGTAGGGGACGAGCGAGCCCAGGGGATAGCCTTCGACCGAAACGGAATGGCTCGCGAGCACGCCGGCAGCCATGGTTCGCATCAGCCTCCGCGCATCCGTCTGCACGTCGGTCGGGGTGTCGGGGTTCGGCGAGGGGTCCTGGGTCAAGATCGAGCCTCCTGGGAAGACCGGAGCATAGAACGAAGGGCGGCGTTTCCGCCGGCCCGTGCGCGGGGGCCGAAGGCCGGGCGCCGGGGCGAGGGTGGGTCAGCCGTTGAGAGCGCGGCCGTGCCGCCAGTACGCGGTCAGATGGACCTGGCGCCTGGGCGCGCCCAGCCCCCGCAGATGGCGCCGGACGGCGAGGGCCGCGCGCGACTCGGCGGCTCCGTAGGCGTAGAGGCCGCCGGGCCACTCGGGTCCCTCGGACCCGCGGGCGCGCAGGGCGTCCACCAGCCCCGTGCTCTCGTGCGCGGGCGTCTCTCCACGAAACACCCAGTCCACCGAAGCGCCTTCCACTGCCACCTCCTCGACCGCGTGCGCCTCGTCGCGCGTCTCGAGGATCGCGTGGGCCCGCAGCTTCGTGCTCTCCAGGATCGACGCGATGGCGGGCAGCGCCGTCTCGTCGCCCACCAGCAGCAGCTCGTTGGTGCCTTCGGGGGGCTCGAAGACGCTACGCGGTCCCCACAGCGCAGCGCGATCGCCCGGCTTCGCGCGCGCCGCCCAACCGCCAACGCCGCCCGGGTGGTCGTGCAGCACGAACCACAGGTCGAGCTCTCCCCGCTCGGGGCGGAAGCGTCGAACCGTGTAGTAGGCGCTTGCCGGACGCTCCGCTTCGGGGACCTCCCGCATGGCCGCCATGGTGAAGCCGTCTGGAATGGTGACGCCCTGCTCGGGCCGGGGGACCATCGTGTAGACGAATTGGTCCGGCGCGATGGATCGGAAGCCCTCGAGACCTCCCGCGAAGGTGATCTCGCGCAGGTGCGGCGTCAGGTCGCGCGTTCGGGCGACCTCGGTCACGAAGGTGGGCAGGCTGCGCGTCTTCGAGAGCTCGCGCTCGATGCCGGTCTGCGGCACCGACTCGCCGGCCAGCTGCCGCGAGCGGAGCAGCAGGCCCATCACGCCTCCCTGGAGCTGCTCGAGGGATCCGACCTCGTCCTCGAAGTCGATGGGCAGCCGGTCCCCGCCGTCGGCACCGCTCGTCGCGAGTGTGACCTGGTGCGGCGAGATGCCGACGATCTCGGCTTCGCGGGCATCCGCGGCGCCTCCGACGTGTCGCGCGATGAGAAGGAGTGCATCGCCATGGCTGCCGTTGAAGTGATCGGCCACCTCTTCCAGCTCGGCGGCCAGCTCGGAACCGAAGCCCTCGACCTTCAGAGCGTCCACGTCCCACTCTTCTCGAGCGCCGCGGCGACCCGGTCCTCGAGCTTCCGGTAGTGGGACTCGTCCCGCCGCGCGACACTGAAGAGCAGCGCCACCCCCGTGTCGCGACTCCAGTCTTGCGGGCGGGAGGCCAGGGTCTCCGCGAGCTGCGACAGGCAGGCATCGGCGAAGGGCGCCGCACTCGCGCCCAGACGCTCGTCCAGCAGGCGGTCGAGAGCCGCGCGCAGGGCGGGACGTTGCAGCACGGCCGCCAACGCCAGCAGACAACGGGCGCACGCCGGCTCGGCCGCGCCGCCGCGAGGTAGCAGCCCGGCCGCCTCGAGACCTTCCGCATCGACCACCGCCAGATAGCCCGTCAGCAGGCGCAGGCTCCGGGTCGAGGCGCACGCCAGGGGCGCACGCCGCCGGCAATCGGGGCAGGTCCCTTCGGCCACGACGCTGAGGGTCGTCGATCTCGTGGCCCGCTCCGGTCCCCAGCAGGAACGACTCGACGGGCAGATCCGAGAACGCACCACAGGACAGACAGCGGAAGTGGCAGTGCGGTCCCGTGCGCAGGTCGTAGCGGGTCCCGCTGCGATCCGGAATCTGGAGAACGAGACCGGCCTGCCACAGCTCTTCGAGGATCTGCTCGGCGAGGCCCGGGCTCGAGACGCGGGAACCCAGACGCTGGAGGATCTGGCCGAAGGTCGGATGGGACGGCCCCCGGACGAGAGCGTCGAACACAGCCTGCCGCTCGGGACCCGAGGCCCCGTGCCGGTGGCGGAGTCGGCGGTCGAGCTCGCGCGCCTCCTCCAATCGTTCCGGGTCCGCCACCATGCCGTCTCCATCCGACCTGACGGTAGTTAAACGAAAATGATTTTCAATTTCAATAGGGATCTTCTAGAATCGGAGGCGCCCGGATGCACCAGAGCCGCGTAGGCCTTCGAAGAAAAAAGGGAATCGAGAAGATGGCACTGTCCGTGATCGGGGCCGGATTCGGTCGAACAGGGACGATGAGCCTGAGGGACGCGCTGAACCGACTGGGAGTCGGGCCCTGCTACCACATGTCGGAGGTCTTCCAGCACCCGGAGCACATCCCGGTGTGGCAGGCCGCCACCCGGGGCGAGCCGGTCGATTGGTCCGAGCTGCTGGCAGGCTACGGGTCGATCGTCGACTGGCCCGGTTGCAGCTTCTGGCGTCCCCTTCTCGAGGCCAACCCCGACGCGAAGATCCTGCTCTCCTGGCGGGACGCCGAGTCGTGGCACCGCAGTGTCTGCAACACCATCTATCACCCCATGACGATGGAGCTGCCCCAGGGCGCGCCGGCCTCGTTCGCATCCTTCCAGGCCATGGCACGCGAGCTCGTCATCGAGCGCACCTTCGACGGAAAGATCCTCGACCCCGAGTACGCCATGCAGGTCTTCGAGCAGCACAACGCTTCGGTGCGCCGCACCGCCCCACCGGACCGCCTGATCGAGTACGAGGTCGGCTCGGGCTGGGAGCCGCTCTGCGAGGCTCTCGGCGTGCCCGTCCCCGACGAGGAGTATCCCCGCACCAACACCACCGAGGAGTACCGCGAGCGGCTGGGACTGCCCCCCGCATAGCGGCTCCCGGACGCGCGCGCGATTCCCCGTTCCGAGAGGCCCGATCTCCATGGCCAGAAAGCCGATCCAGGTGACTGTCGCGAAGCGCGAGCGGCTCACCCCCAACCTCGTCCAGGTCACCGTCACCGGCGAGGCACTCGCCGACTTTCCCACCGGTTTCGAAGGGGGCTACACGAAGCTCGTATTCCTTCCGGACCCCGACTCGTCCGAGCCCGGTGCGCGACCCGTGGTCCGCTCCTACACGGTGCGCCGCTTCGACCCCGGCGCGCGAGAGCTCGACATCTGGATGGTCGCTCACGGCGACACCGGGCCGGCTGCCTCCTGGGCGAACCGCGTCCAGGCGGGCGAAGAGATCCTGATCACGCTTCCGGGCCCCTGTCGCAAGCCCAGCCCGGATGCGGACTGGTTCCTGCTGGCGGGCGACATGAGCGCGCTGCCCGCCATCAGCGTGAATCTCCAGGAGCTGCCCGAGGGCGCCCGGGGGCACGTGGTGCTCGAGGTGGTCGAGGAAGCGGACAAGCTCGAGCTCGAGAAGCCGCCCGGCATGGAGCTCACCTGGG
>JANQSB010000230.1 GCA_028284295.1 Myxococcota bacterium
TGGTGCTGTGCCCGATCCGTGCGCTCCGCCCACGGCTTCAGGACCGCGATCACGAGGGCGGCGTTCGAGGAGTTCGTACCCGACAGGATGCTGTAGCCCGGGACGCTGAGGACGCCGTCGACGGCGGACTCGGAGCCGAGGATCTCCTCGACCTTGCGCGTCACCGCGTCGGTGCGCGGCAGCGCCGATCCGTCGGGCAGCTGCACCTCGATCATGAAGTAGCCGACGTCCTCCTGGGGGAGGAAGCCCGTCGGCAGCACGCGCTGGAGCCCCCAGGCCCCGAAGAGCACGAGCCCGAAGACGAGCCCCGCCACCACGAGGCGCCGCACCAGCAGGGTCACCACCCGGACGTAGGCCCCGGTCGACCACTCGAGCCACTTCTCGAAGGCGATCAGCAGCTTGCCGATGCCGCGCGGCTGCTTGTCGGTGGGCGGGCGGAGCAGGGTCGCGCACAGGGCGGGCGAGAGGGTCAGGGCGTTGAGGGACGAGAGCAGGACCGCCACCGAGATGGCCACCGCGAACTGCTGGTAGAGACGCCCGGCGATCCCGGGCATGAAGCCCACCGGGACGAAGACCGCCAGCAACACGAGGGTGGTCGCCACCACCGGACCCGTCACCTCGAGCATCGCCTTGCGGGTCGCCTCGGCGGGCGACAGCCCCTCGGCCATCCAGCGCTGGACGTTCTCCACCACGATGATGGCGTCGTCGACCACGATCCCGATGGCCAGGATCAACGCGAAGAGCGTGATCGTGTTGATCGTCATCCCGAAGGCCAGCAGGAAGGCCAGGGTGCCGATCAGGGAGACGGGGATCGTGACCGCGGGGATCAGGGTCGAGCGTACGTCCCCCAGGAAGATGAAGACGACCAGGATCACGAGCACGCTCGCCTGGAAGAGCGTGACCATCACCTCGCGGATCGACTCCTGGACGTAGACGGTGGTGTCGTAGAGCACCGTGTGCTCGAGGTCGTCCGGGAAGTCCGCTGCCAGACGCTCGACCTCGCGCACCACGTTGTCGCGAACGTCCAGGGCGTTGGCGTCGGGCAGCTGGTAGACCGCGATCAACGCGCTCGCCGAGCCGTCGAGCCGGCCCGCCGAGTCGTAGGTCTTGGCGCCCAGCTCGATGCGGGCCACGTCACCCAGCCGCAGGATGGCACCGTCCTCGCCCGTGCGGAGCACGATCGCCTCGAACTCCTCCGCCTTCTCGAGCCGGCCCTTGGTGACGACGCTGTACTGGAAGGTCTGGTCGGGGTCGATGGGCGCCTGGCCCACGCGCCCCGCCGGAGCCTGGACGTTCTGCTCGTCGATGGCGGCGCGAATGTCCCCGATGGTGATGCCCAGCTTCGCCATCTGGTCCGGGTCGAGCCAGATGCGCATCCCATAGTCGCTGCCGCCCATGACCTTCACCTGGCCCACCCCGTCCACGCGCAGCAGGGTGTCGACGATGTTGATGAGGGCGTAGTTGCTGAGGAAGAGCGCGTCGAAGCTGCGCTGCGGCGAGATCAGGTTCACGATCATCAGCATGTCGGTGGACTGCTTCTGGACCGTGACGCCCTGCCGCTTCACCTCCTCCGGCACCTGCGGCAGCGCCTGGGTGACCCGGTTGTTGACGTTGACCGTCGCGATGTCCGCGTCGGTGCCGATCTCGAAGGTCACCGAGATGGTCAGGCTGCCGTCGTTCGCGCTCTTCGACGACATGTAGATCATGTCGTCGACACCGTTCACCTTCGACTCGATGGGAACGGCGACCGTCGACTCGACCACCTCGGCGCTCGCGCCCGGGTAGCTCGCGGTGATCTGCACGACGGGGGGCGTGATCTCCGGGAACTGCGCGACGGGGAGCGCCGACAGGGCCACGAGACCCACCAGCACGATCACGATCGCGATGACGAGGGCGAAGCGCGGCCGCGAAATGAAGAACTGGCTGAACACGAGAGCTTCGGTCGCCCCGCTCAGCCCGACTCGGTGGTGGCGCGATCCTCCGAGCCGAGGGCGACGGGCGTCACCTCCGCTCCGGGACGCGCCTTCTGCATGCCCTTCACGATGATGCGCTCACCGTCGCTGAGCCCGCCCTCGACCACCCACTCGTCGCCGATCCGGGCACCGAGCTGGACCTTCCGCACGCCCACCCGGTTCTCCTCGTCGACCACGAACACGGTGGCGCCGAGCTGACTCTCGGAGACGGCGCTCTGGGGGATCACGATGCGCCGGTCCCTGCCGTCCGAGGCGAGCAGCACCGTCACGAACATGCCGGGGCGCAGCAGCTTCTTCGGGTTCGGGAAGGTTCCCCGCACCGTCAGGGTGCCGGTGGACACGTTGACGTCGGGATCCACGTAGTCGAGCACCCCGCTCTCGGAGTACAGGCGGCCGTCCGACAGGCGCAGGTGCGGCACCAGCGGCCGCGGCGTCTCGCCCCGGGCCTGGCGCTCCTCGTTCAGGGCGCTGCGGGCCAGCAGCACCCGCTCGCTCACCGCGAAGCTCGCGTAGATGGGGTCGAGCTGGGTGATGGTCACCAGGGCGCCGCGGTCGCGGTTGACGATGTTGCCCACGTCGACGTTCACCTTGCCGATGGTCCCGTCGACCGGGGACTCGATGCGCGTGTAGGAGAGATCGAGTCGGGCCTTCTCGAGGGCGGCGAGTGCCGACGCCTGGGAGGCGCGAGCCTCCTTCTCCCTCGCAACCAGCCGGTCGAGAGTCTGCCGGCTCGCGACCTCCTCCTCGAAGAGCTTCCGCCCCCGTGCCAGCTCCTTCTGTTCCTTGACCAGGGTGGCGCCGGTCTTCACCCACTCGGCCTGGAGCCGGTTCACCTCGGCCTCGAAGGGCGCCGGGTCGATCAGCAGCAGGAGCTGGTCCTTCGCGACCTCCGCTCCCTCGTCGAAGTTGCGCTGGATCAGCTCGCCCTCGACCCGCGCCACCAGCTCGACGGTGTTCACGGCCTGGAGCTGCCCGGAGAACTCCAGCTGCTCGGCGACGTCGCGCTCGGACACGGCGAGCACCGTCACCTTCGGCGGCGGCGGCGGCCCGGCCTCCTCGGAACCGGAGCAGGCGAGCCCCAGCGACAGGAGAGAAGCGGCGATCCCGACCCGGAGGGGCTTCTGCATGCCGGGGAGAATACACCGGCTGGCGGGCCGGTCAGCCGTCATCTGCATCGCGCGGGCACCGGAAGACGGCCGCGAGCGGCTATCGACCGTCCGGGTCCACCAGCACGCCCGGGTTCAGGATGCCCGCCGGGTCGAGGCGGGACTTGACCCCGCGCAGGGCGTCGGCGAACACGTCGCTTCGCTGGCGGTCGTAGCCCGGGCGGTGGTCGCGTCCGACGGCGTGGTGGTGGGTGATGGTGCCGCCGTTGTCGATGACCGCGTCCATCGCGACGCACTTGATCTCGTCCCACTGCTCGATCTCGGCACCGGGTCGGCTGGGCGCGATGATCGTGTAGTAGGGCGCCGGGCCGTCGGGGTAGACGTGGGTGAAGCGGCAGCTGAGGGCACCCTGGCCGCAGATGCGATCGATGGCCGCCTGCACGGCGCTCGTCACGCTCTGGTGGAAGTCCGCGAAACGGTCCCAGGTGATGGCCGTCTCGAAGGTCTCGGAGATGAAGCTCGCCGCCACCAGCGCGTCGCGCGCGTAGGGGGCGGAGACGAAGCTGTTGCGCCAGGCACCCGCTGCCCCCTCGCGCGAGGCACCGGCGTCGGTGCGGGTCCGGATCGCCTCGTCGGGCACCTCGGCGCCGTGCTCGCGGCAGATCTCGACCGCACGCTGCATCCAGGCGTCGAGAGCGTGGTCCGCGGACTCGAAGGCCAGCACCAGGAGCGCCGTCTTCCCGTCGCCCCCCGCCGAGCTCGCCGCCTCGGCGGGATCCAGCAGGCGGCAGTTCGAGGGCTCGAGACCGCTCTGCGAGAGAGCGCGGGTCGCCTCGACGGCGGGCTCGAAGCCCGGGAACACGACACTCGCATTCGCGCGCTGGGTCGGCCGGTCCTGCAGACGCATCCACGCCTCGGTGATGACACCCAGCGTTCCTTCCGAGCCCAGGAAGAGGCGATCGTGGCTGGGGCCGGCGCCCGAGCCCGGCAACCTTCGCGACTCGCTGACCCCGTGCGGGGTGACGACCCGCATCGACTCGCAGAAGTCGTCGATGTGCGTGTAGCGGGTCGCGAAGTGCCCACCCGCGCGGGTAGCCAGCCAGCCGCCCAGGGTGGAGAACTCGAAGGATTGCGGGAAGTGGCGCAGGGTGAGGCCGTGCGGGCGCAGCGCCCCTTCGAGGGCCGGCCCGTACATGCCCGCCTGGATGCGCGCGGCCCGCGAGCTGCGATCGATCTCCAACACCTGGTCGAGGCGCGTGAGGTCCAGGCTGACGACACCCGCGTGTCCCTCGATCGCGCTCTCGACTCCGCCGACGACGCTCGACCCGCCACCGAAGGGAATCACCGCGATGTCCTTCGAGCCGCACCAGTCGAGCACCGAGACGACGTCCGCCTCGCTCTCCGGGAAGGCCACCCAGTCGGGTGGCCTCGAGAAGTCGCGCCGGAAGGCGCGCACCAGGTCGCGGTAGGAACGCCCGTAGCTGTGCCGGGCGCGCTCGTGGGGGTCGTCGACGACGACCTTCTCGAGCGCGTCCGGCCGCGCCACCCGCGGAGCCGGAAGCGACAGCTCGGCGAGGGTCGGCGGCGAGGCGACGGGCACGTCGTCGATGCCGAAGCGCCGACCGAGCGCCGCCGCGATCTTCTTCGTCGCCTCCGCGTCGGGGCCTTCGCCCTCGAGCCCCCAACCCCAGAACTTGAGCTGCCTGTCGGACACGACGGGAGCGTAGCTCGGGCGCGCCGGGACGCGTCAGCTCCCCGGCGGCTGGAAGTTGCCGAAGGGCGACGGCAGGATGGGAGCCACGACGAAGCGGATGTTGAACTCCTGTCCGTAGGTGTCGGGAGTGATGGGCATGTACTGCATCTCCATGCCGATCTTCATGGGCATCTTGCCCCCGATCAGGCTCGTCTTGTAGACGCCCAGGCCGACGGGCACGGTCCACCGATCGTCTCCCGAGGCCTCCCAGTCGGAGGTGACGACGGGAGTCCCGCCGACCTGCCAGCCCCCGGGCAGGTTGTAGAAGTAGAAGACGTTGAGCCAGCTGAAGCTCGTGCTGCGGTTCGGCCCGCGCCCCCCGTCCGCGTAGCTCTCCCAGTGCTGGAAGAGCCCACCCAGGATGAACTCCTTGCCGATGAACGAGCCGACGGCCGCCGGGCCCACCTGGTACTTCCCGCTCCCCAGCTGGCTGTCCGTCGCCGTCGGGAACTGCCAGGTCGGACCGATCCCCCACACGAGGTCACCACCGCCCGCCGCGTCCGTGGGGATCGACTGCCCGATCAGATTGAACATGACCAGGTCGCCGAGGCCGCGCTCCTCCTCGAAGGGAAAGCTCCGCCTCCCCGGGTTCGGCGGGATCGACGGCGGACCCCCGCCCGTCAGGTTTCCCCCATCCGGCAGGTCGGCGCGCATCACGATCGGCAGGGTCGGCCGGTTGACCATGATCCAGTGGTCGCCGATCAGGTCCTCCATGGGCAGTGGAACCACGGGCTGGAACGACCAGCTGTTGATCTTCCGGCTGCTCCTCGTGACGTTCCCCTGCATGAAGTAGTTGTCGAACTGGTTCAGGACGATGATGAAGTCGCCGCCGAGCGGGTTCGACGACTGGCGCGCCGCCTCGTCGGCATTCGTCAGGGCAGCGCCGTCCTGCTTGCCTTCCCCGGCGCTCTGGGCGTCCACGCCTGTAGCGGCCAGCAGCAGGGTCGCAGCGGTCAGCAGGAATCGTCTGGCGAGATGCACCATCGAGCGAGGCTCCTCCGTCCGTCTACTTCCATACGTTACCCTACGGAAGCCTCGGGGGTCGCAGAAATCGCCTACTCGGACAGACGGGAGAGGTTGCCTTCCAGCACATCCAGGAAGTCGCGATCGCGGGTGCGTCCCCCCGGCTCGACGACGATCACCCCGATGCCCAGCGCCCGCAGACGCAGGGCGGTCTCGGGCTCCGGGGTGTCCTCCCAGATCATGACGCTCGCCGGGGCCTCTTCGAGCCAGGCATCGAGCCGCTGCCACTCGGCCTCGCCGGGGTGGGCGTCCGGCTCCCAGTGCAGGGAGCGGCCGCCGAGTCCGTAGCGACGGTCGAAGTACTGATAGACGGGGTGCGAGTAGAGGACACCCGCGCCCTGGAGGCGGGCCGTCGCCTTCGCGAGACCTTCGTCGAGCTCCGCGAGCTTCGCGTCGAGCGCAGCGTGCCGCTCGCGAAAGGCCGTCGCTTCGTCGGGCCGGGCTTCCACCAGCGCCTGCATCACCGCGCGGGCCTGCTCGCGCGCCAGGTCCCCGTCGAGCCAGAAGGTGGTGGCGACCCCGGCGTGCGAATGATCGCCCTGCGGGCCGTGGGCGTGGGTGACGGCCGCCTCGAGGGGGATTGCGCGCTCGCGGAAGGCCGCAGAGGTGTCGACGAGCCGGGCTTCGCGGAGGGACGCGCGGTCCACCCAGGCCGCATAGCCACCGCCGTTGCGCAGCACGAGGTCGGCCGCCTGGTAGGCGGCGACGGTCTCGGGGTCGGGGCTCCAGAAGGCCGGGTCCGCCACGTCGTCGGGGATCGGGAAGTGGACCTCGACGGCAGCGCCGCCGATGCGGTCCGCGAAGCTGCGCAGGGGCTCGGAGACCGCGTAGACGACGAGCGGCGCCTCGGGCCCGGGCTCGGGTACGGCCGCCGACTCGGGCTCCGCTGAGCAGCCGATCACCGCCAACGAGAGGCCGACCCCGAACGCCCGGAGACGGCTGCCCGAACGAGATCCCATGCCCCTGCGTCTCCTCATCCCAGCCTCATCCCAGCAGCCAGGCCTGGATGGCGGCAGCTGCATAGCGACGCACCGCCAGGGTCAGCGCACCGGCCACGCCCGCGGCGAAGATCGCGACGAAGATCACCTCCGACGCGAGCAGGACGAAGACGCTCGCGCGGGACGCGCCGATCATCGTCAGGGTTCGCACCTCGCGCCGTCGCAGCCGCATCGAGAGCGAGAATACCAGCGCGGCCGTGGCCAGCGTCGCCACCGCCACGGCCCCGATGGCGGCCAGCACCCAGGACTCGATGGCGGCCACCGTCGCCAGCAGCTCCCGCATGACCTCCCGGGGCCGAGCGATCTGCACGGGCTCGTCGGGCGACTCGTAGCGCCCGCGCAGCAGCACGCCCGCCTTCTCGTCCCGCGGAACGGCGATCACGGCGGTCAGCGGAAGCGCCTCGGGCTCTCCGTGGAAGTGGAAGGAGTCGATGTTGTCCGCGGTGATCTGGTTGTACTGCACCACCGAGGCGTTCGCGGTGACGTGCCGACCGTCGCGCCGGAGCACTGCAGCCTGCGCTTCGGGCCGCGCCAGGTCCTGGTGGCCGTGCCCGAGCCCCGCGATCACCCAGGCCGTCTTGACGTCGACGAAGACCGCGTCGTCGTCGGGCCCGTGCGAAGGAGCCAGCACGCCCACGACCTGCATCTTCAAGGGATAGACGCCCGCGAGATCGAAGACGCTCTCCGGCGAGGAGATCACCGCGTCGCCCACGCCGACCTCCAGGCGACGGGCTGCCGCCGCACCCAGGAGCGCCTCGCCCAGCACTGCGAAGGGGCGGCCTTCGGCCACGCGCAGGCCCCGGAAGTCCAGGTAGTCGAGAGTCGTTCCGACCACCGGCTGGTCGCGCACCCGGAAGCGCACGTAGAGGGGGATGGGCTCGGCGAGCTCCGACTCCCGCACCCGCAGGAGCTGCGACCAGCGGGTCGCCTCCGGCTCGGCCGCGTCGAAGTAGAGTGAGCTCAGCACCAGCTCGAGGGCGCTGGCGCGCGCGCCCACCAGCAGGGGCGTGGCTTCGGCGCGAGCCATCAGCCGCCCGGAGACCTCGCCGACCAGGACGTTGAGTCCGACGGGAAGGAAGAGGACGATCGCGATGGAGGCGACGAGGGTCGCGGTCTTCGCGGGGTGGCGTCGCAGATAGCACCAGCCGAGATAGAGCGGGCCTCTCACGAGACGCTCTCCTGGCTCCCGACCAGCTCCTGGAAGTCGACGACCCGCTCGAAGTCCTGGAGCAGATCGAGATCGTGGGTGACCACCACCAGACTGGCTCCCTCCGCCAGTGCCTGCTCGTGCAGGATCTCCATCACCCGCTGCTTGTTCTTCGCGTCGAGATTCCCGGTCGGCTCGTCGGCCAGGATCAGGCCCGGACGGGCGACCAGCGCGCGACACACCGCGGCCCGCTGCTGCTCGCCCTGGGAGAGCTGCCCGGGTCGGCGCGGGAGCTTGTCGGCGATGCCCACACGCCGCGCCAGCGAGACGGCCCGCTCCCGGGCGGCGGCGTCCAGGGAAAGGGTCGGATTCACCCGGAAGGGCAGCAGGATGTTGTCCAGCACGTCGAGGTAGCCGAGCAGCTCGAAGCTCTGGAACACGTAGCCGACGTGACGCGCCCGGAAGTCGCGACGCCGGCCGTCGTCGAGTGCCGAGAGCTCGGTGGCGTTCGTCTCGACGCGACCGTGCTGGGGAACGACGATTCCCGCCGCCAGGTGGAGCAGGGTCGTCTTGCCCGACCCACTCGGCCCGACCACCGCGACCCGCTCCCCGCGGCCCACACGCAGGGACTCGACCCGCAGCTCGAACCCGCCCTCGCGGTAGCGGAAGACGAGGTCCTGCATGCGGACCATCGGGGCTTCTGCGGGGGGCGCCGCCACGACCGGGAGCCTAGCCCGAGCTCCGCGGCCGAACGCCGATTTCCGCCGCCAGACCTCGATCTCCACGCCCTCGCGACGGAGCCCGGTGAGAAGTCCGGGCTAGTCTCTGCCACCGCTCATGCACGGACCCCGTGGCATCCGTCGAATCGCTCGCGCGTCACGCAACCGGACGGGCGGCCTGCTGGCGCTGGCCCTGCTGGCGCCGGAGCCCGCCGTGGCCGACGCGATCGTCCAGACCCGGGCGATGCTGGCGGGCACGATCGCCGAGTACCGCATCGAGCCGGGCCGGGTCGTGCTCGAGCTCGAGGTGTCGGCCGCGGACCTCCCGGCCTTCCCGAACCTGCTGCCCGACCCGCTCTACGAGGAGCTGGGCAACGAGCCGCGCCCGCTGGCAGAGCGACTGCCCCGCTTCTTCGAGCACGACCTGGTCGTCCGCGCCGACGGCGGAGACCCGCTGCCGGGACGCGTGCTCGAGATCGGCCCGCGGCCCCGCCAGCGCCGCGACCCCATCACCGGTGAGCCGCTGCCGCTCGCCGAAGGCGAGGAGCCCGAGCTCGCCGTCTTCGGCCGCTTCGAGTACGCGCTCCCCGAACGACCCGCGAAGCTCGACCTGCACGGGCCGCGCACCGGCACGCCCGTGGCCATCGGCTTCGTCGCCTATCACCAGGGCGTCGCCGTCAACGACTTCCGGTACCTGACACCGGTCCAGACCCTGACCCTCGACTGGGACGACCCCTGGTACTCGCGCTTCGCCCGCCGGACCCTGCGCCGACAGAACTTCGCTCCCATGAGCGGCTTCCTCTACGTCGAGCCCTACGAGGTCCGCAAGGAGATCATCGCCCGGCCGCTGGACCTGCAGCGCTTCGTGGATCTCGGGATCGAGGGGGTGGACGCGATCCCGGCCGAGCAGCGGCCCGAGGTGACCCGCAGGATCGGGGAGTTCCTGCGAGACCGGCAGGCCGTCCGGATCGACGGAGCCGAGATCACACCCGAGCTCGCCCGCGTCAACTTCCTCGAGCGGACCCTCCGCACCAGTCGCGTCGTCCCACCCGACCAGGACGTGGACCTCGTCTCGGCGGTGGTCGGCACCATCTTCGTCTACCCCACCGACGGCCTCCCCCAGGAAGCGACCATGGAGTGGGATCTCTGGGACGACCGCATCACCCGCATCCCGGTCTCGGCAGTGGACCAGGCCGGCCCGCTACCAGGGGTCCTGGAGCCTCGCTACCGGGTCCTCACCTGGACGAACTTCCTGAAGAACCCGCGCATGCCGGCCCTGGAGATCCTGGCGGCACCGCCGGGGGTCCTGCTCCGCTCGCTGCAGTGGACGCGCTGGTTGCTGGCCGGTGTGCTGGTACTGGCGGCAATCTACGCGCTGCGGGCCCGGGCCCGCGGCGGGTCGCCGCGCTGGGTGCTCGTCGCAACCGTGTCACTCGCCACCGGCGCGGCCTTCCTGGGTGCGGCCTGGACCGGCGTCTCCCAGCGGAGCGCGACGGAGATCGTCCACGGGCTTCTCACCAACGTCTACCGCGCCTTCGACTATCGCGACGAGGAGCGGATCTACGACACCCTCGCCGCCAGCACCGACGGCGCCGTCCTCGAGAAGACCTACCTGGAGACCCGTCGCGGACTCGAGCTGCAGAGCCAGGGGGGAGCGCGCGCCAAGGTGGAGAGCGTCGAAGTCGTCGCACTGGACCTGCGCTCGGCCGACGGCGACGGCTTCGAGGCCAGCGCCACCTGGAACGTGGCCGGAGCGGTCGGACACTGGGGACACATCCACACCCGCCGCAACCAGTACGAGGCCCTGCTGACCATCGCGCCGGTCGAGGGTGCCTGGAAGCTCGTCGATCTCGAGATCGTCCGGGAAGAGAGGCAGTAGCCGCTCGGCTCCAGACCCGGGTCGGCCAGACCCCGCAGCAAGCCAACGCGAAGCGTTCGCCCGCCAGGAAAGGTCTGCACGAAGTGCAGACCCCGCAGCAAGCCAACGCGAAGCGTTCGCTCGCTAGGCCCGCAGCAGGATTCCGATCCCGACGGTCACCAGCCCGATCCCGACGAGCTCGATCCGCAGGATCCGCTCCCCGAAGAAGATGGCGGAGGCCGCCAGGGTGAAGACCAGCTCGATCTGCCCCACCGAGCGGACCAGCGCCGCGTTCTGCAGGGTCATGGCTCCGAACCAGCCCGCCGATGCCAGGGCCCCGCTGAGCCCCACCCAGCCCGAGACCCGCCAGGTGCGAAAGCAGGCCCGCAGCTCGTCCGGGGTCCGGACCAGCATCCAGGCGCCCATGATCCCGGTCTGGAACAGGAGCACGCACACCAGGGTCATGCCGGACTGCACCGCGAAGCCGTCGCCACCGAGCGAGAGCGACGCGCCGCGGTAGCAGACGGCCGCGAGTCCGAAGGCGGCACCGGACCCCAGCCCGACCATCGTGGCGCGCAGGCGCCAGCCACCGCCCGTGTCCGCCCCGCCTCCGGCGCGCCGCGCCATGGAGATCGCGACGACGCCCGCCAGGCTCACGGCGATCCCCAGCATGGCCAGGAGCGAGACCGCCTCGCGCAGGAAGACGAGGGCGAAGAGAGCGGCCTGAACGGTCTCGGTCTTCGAGAGGGTGGTGGCGACCGCGAAGCTCTTCTGGTCGAAGAGCGCCACCAGCAGGGTGGTCCCGGCGATCTGCGCCAGCCCGCCCACGCAGGCATAGAGAAGGAAGGCAGAGCCCGGCTCCGGGAGCTCCTGTCCCGTCACCCGTGCGACGACCGCGAGGTAGAGCGCCGCCACCGGCAGCGCATACACGAAGCGCACGAAGCTCGCGCCGACGGTGCCGAGCTGGCCCTTGAGGGACTTCTGCAGCATCGAGCGGAGGTTCTGCAGGAACGCCGCGCCGATGGTCAGCGGGATCCACAGCTCGGAGACTTCCACGGGGAGGCGGGCAGCCCTTCAGGAGGTGGGCAGGAACTTCTGGAACTCGCCGGCGCTCCAGCCGCCGTCCGCCACGAACTCCGACCCCGTCGAGTAGGAGCTCTCGTTCGAGGCCAGGAAGAGAGCGAGCCTGGCGATCTCCTCGGAACGACCCGCTCGCGGGATCGGATAGCGGCGATAGAACTCGTCGATGTTGTCCATCTTCGCCGGGTTGCCCATCAGGGTGTCGATGCCACCGGGATGGAGCGAGTTGACGCGGATCCCGTGGTGCCCGAGCTCCAGCGCGGCCACCTTGGTCATGCCCCGGATCGCCCACTTGCTGGCCGCGTAGGCGATGATGCCGTTCTTCGCCTGCAGTCCGTCGATGGAGGAGACGTTGACGATCGAGCCGCCACCGGCACGCTTCATGGGCTCGACGACCGACTGGATTCCCAGGAAGGTCCCGGTCTGGTTGATTCCGATCACGCGCTCCCAGTCGTCCATCGTGGTGTCGACGATCGAAGCGAAGTGAACGACGGCCGCGTTGTTGACGAGCACGTTCAGCGGGCCGAAGGCCTCGGCGGCCGATACCGCGGCCTGCCAGTCGCCCGGCTCGCGGATGTCCATCCGCAGCGCGGTAGCGGCATCCCCGATCTCGCCCGCGACGGCGCGAACCTCCTCCTCGAGCACGTCGCCGAGCACCACCTTCGCGCCTTCGGCCGCGAAGAGCCGCGCCTCGGCCTCCCCCTGACCGCGCGCCGCGCCCGTGATGATCGCCACCTTGCCGGCCAGGCGGCCCTCCCCTGCTTCCATCTAGCCTCTCCTCAACGGGATCTTCCTCGCCAGGACGGTCCTCGTCCGGACTCGGAACCGCGCGCACTCATCCACCGCGAGCCAGGAAGCCGCGCGCCAACACGCCCAGCTCGCGCAGCGAGTACATGAAGAAGTGGTCGGTCTCCGAGACCACCTCGAGGCTGGCGGTGGGGACCGCTTCCAGGGCGGACTCGAGCTCCGCCAGGGGCGCGAACTCGTCGCGGTCTCCGACGATCACGTCGACCCGACCACCGAAGCCCGAGAAGGAGCTCGCGTCGAGCATCACCGGGGGTGGGGCGACCAGAAGCAGGCGGCGAACACGCGGCCGGTCGGCGACGGCGCGGATCGCGGTGGCGGCCCCGAACGAGTAGCCACAGGCCGCGATCGGTCCTTCGCAGCTGTCCTCCACCCAATCCAGCGAAGCTGCGTAGTCGGACACGGCCGGCTCGAAGTCGCCGGTCTTCTCTCCCTGACTCGCCCCCACGCCGCGCCAGTTGAAGCGCAGCGACTCCAGGCTCGCGTGCTCGCACGCGTGCGCGAGCTCCGTCACCACGGGCGACTCCATGCTGCCGCCGTAGAGGGGATGCGGGGGCGCGATCACCGCCCCGCCGATTCCGTCCGGAAGCGGAACGTGCAGGCCTTCGAGCACGGGTCCGTCTTCGGGAACGGCGATGGTGGCCGGTCGCTCGAAGGCTCTGGGCGCCATTCCGAAGACGGTAGCCTGCTACGCTCGCGCCGCCCCGAGGCGGGCCGAGGGTGGGGGAAGAGGATGAGCGAGGGAAAGCGACGTTGGCGAGGCGCCTTTCTCGAGGTCGTCACCGAGCGCGTCTCGCTTCCGAACGGAAGAGAGATCGACCTCGACCTCGTGCGCCACCCGGGTGCATCGGCGGTGGTCCCCTTCGTGTCGGAGGACGAGGTGGTCCTCATCCGCCAGTATCGCTTCGCGACCGGCGGCACCCTCTGGGAGGTCCCCGCCGGCAAGCTCGACCCGGGCGAGAGCCCGGAAGAGTGCGCCGGCCGCGAGCTCGCGGAGGAGACCGGCCTGCGCGCGGGACGCCTCGAGCCCCTGGGGCCCATGTGGGCCAGCCCCGGCTTCACCGACGAGAAGATCCATCTCTGGGCCGCCTTCGACCTGACGCCCGTTCCCCAGCAGCTGGAGGCCGACGAGGTGATCGAGCTCGAGCGGATGCCGTTCGAGCGCGCGCTCGACCTGGTGTGGTCGGGCGAGCTGACCGACGCCAAGAGCCAGCTCGCGCTCCTCAAGGCCGCGCAGCTACTGCGCAACGGCTAGGGAAGGTGTGCACAGGCGGCGGACCCCGCAGCAAGCGAACGCGAAGCGTCCGCCCGCTGGCCCCCACAGGCCAGGGCTCGGGGAAACGGCTGCCTGCAGGCCCCTGCGTTGACGGAAGTGTCCGAGGTGCCTAGCCTTTTCTTCGTCCCGGCGCTGGCGCCCGCCGCTCGGGAAGATCCAGTCCCCTCCGCCCAACCTCCCCGGACCCGACCCGGCAGCATCAGGAGCCACTGCGCTTGAACGGACGCGGCAATCAACGCATTCAATTCGGACCCCCGGTCACTCCGCAGGTCATCAAGAACCTGATGATCGCGAACGCCGCCGTCTTCATCGCGCAGTTCCTGGTCCCCGCCGTCTATCAGTACGGCGTGGTGATCCCCGACGCGACCTGGCTCGGCCTGCAGCTGTGGCGCCCCTTCACCTACATGTGGCTCCACGGCGGCCCCTTCCACCTGGCGTTCAACATGTTCGCCCTGTGGATGTTCGGCTCGACCCTGGCGCTCTACTGGGGCGAGGAGCGCTTCCTCAAGTACTACCTGACCTGCGGCGTGGGTGCGGGGGTGCTGATCGCGACCGTACCGCTGCTGCCGGTGATCGCGGGCTGGGGGCCCGTCTTCGGTCCCACCGGCATCCCCACCCTGGGTGCCTCGGGCGCGGTGATGGGCATCCTGCTGGCGTTCTCGTTCACCTGGCCGGACCGCACCATCCAGCTGCTCTTCCCGCCGATCCCGCTCAAGGCGATCTGGCTGATTCCCCTGATCCTCTTCTTCGACTTCACGAGCGGTCCGTCGAACGTCAGCCATCTCGGTCACCTGGGCGGTGTCGCCGTCGGCTGGATCTATCTCGCGCAGGAGGGACGCACTCCCGGCGCGCCGAACCTCAAGACCCTCAAGCTCCGCTACCAGCGCTACCAGATGCGCAAGAAGCTTCGTGCCGTGCACGACGAAGCGCGCCGGGAGCGGGAGCAGAAGAGGAACGACGACCACACCTTCCACTAGTGAGAAGCCACCGGAGCCCCGACCCGCTCCGTGAGGCGACGCGCCGCGAGGCCCGTCGCGAACTCCAGCGCGCCCGCAGGAGTACCCCATGAGCCCGCGATTCGACGACGACCGCGACGACTGCGCGGCGGACGGGCGCGGCTTCGGCGGCTTCCTCCGCAGCCTGCTTTCCGGCATTCCCTGGAGCGAGAGCGCTCACGCGGAAGAGACCCTCACCCTCGAGGCGCCCCCGGGCCGACACATGTCCGTCCACAACGCCAACGGCCGCACCCAGGTCGTGGGCGAGGACCGGGAGGACATCGAGATCGCGGTCGAGAAGCGTGCCCGGGCCGAGTCCACCGAAGCCGCCGAGGCCATCCTGGACGAGATCCAGGTCCTGACGGAGCTCGTGGCGGACGGACTCGAGGTGGAGGTGGAGGCTCCCTCGCGCTGGAAGCGGCACGGCAGCGCCAACCTCGAGGTCCGGGTCCCGCGAGACGTCGAGGTGGTGGTGGTGGCCGCCAACGGCCGGGTCGCCATCGAGGGCCTCCGCAGCGGGGTGCACGCACGCTCGAGCAACGGCGCCGTGTCCATCGCCGACGTCGACGGCGACGTGGAGGTCTTCACCTCCAACGCCAAGGTGAGCTGCAGCTGTACCTGCGGGCGGCTGAAGGCCCGCTCGAGCAACAGCAAGATCTCCCTCGACGAGCACAGCGGCTCGGTGGACGCGTCGACGTCCAACGGCGTGATCCACGCGGTTCTCACCGACCTGGGACCCGAGGGCGTCATGCTCGCCACCAGCAACGGCCGCATCATGCTCGAGCTGCCCGAAGATGCGGACGCCGAGATCGACGTCCGCGTGGACAATGGCGTGATCCGTAACTCCCTGGACGTCGAGCAGGCCCCTTCCGACGAGCGCACCGGGCGCCTGCGGGGTCGGCTGGGACGGGGTGGCTGTCCCATCAAGCTGCGGACCTCGAACGGAACCGTCTCGCTGCGCTGACGCGCCGCGCCCGTCCGCTCAGTTCGCGCCGAGGCGTCGCTTCGTGGAGACCCCGTCGCGCAGCAGCTCGACGTCGGCGACGCCGATCTTCGCGATCGTGTAGCCCGCGACCTCGGCTCCCTCGCCGAGTCGGCGTGTGCCGCTCTCCCCGGGAATCGACACCACGGCCACGCGTCGCTCGGGCTTCGGGTGCCAGATGATCTTCTCCACCGAGAGCTCGACGGCGGGCGGCGTCTCGAGCGCCGCCGCACGAGCCAGATTCGATCTCGGCGCTGCACCAGGCGCGGCAGCGGGCTCGGTCCGGGTCGGGCTCGAAGCGGGCTTCGCAGCCGACCGGGTCGCCGGCTTGGCGGCCTGCCGGGCGGCCGACACGGCCGCCGGCTCCTTCCCGGAGACGCCCTTGGCCACCGGCTTCCGATCGGCAACGACCGGAGCGGCAGTCGGCCTGGGGGCCGTCGGCATGGAGGCCGTCGGCGTGGAGGCCGTCGCACGGGGCTCCGGCTCGGGCGTGGCCTTCGCCACCGGCTCCTCCACCGGCGCCGGCCTCGGAGACACTCGACGCGCGAGACGGGTCTGGCTCGAGGCAGCGGGAGCGGGCGGTGCCGAAGTGCGGGGAGCGGCAGAAGGGGTCGCGGAAGCTCGCGGCGCGGATGCCGACGATGCTCCCTGGGCCGAGGTCCCGCCCGTCGCGGTGTTCGCCACCACCGCGGTCGGGACGGGAGCTGCGGCGACCTCCGCTTCCGGCTCGCCACCCGGCTCGACGGATCCACCGGACTCGATCCGCTCCAGAGCCGCCAGGCGACCTTCCGCGCTGGACCGGGCGATGGGCACCGGGGCATGCCGCGGTGCCGCTCGGGAGGGTGTCGGCGCAGCGGCGGCGACGGCCGCCACCGGCTCGCTGGACGGCGTCGAGAACAGCGGACGCAACGACCAGCCGACGGCCAACACGCCCAGCAGCGCGAGCCCGCCCGCGGCGAAGGTGAAGCCGCGTCGAGCGCTCCGGCCCGGGGCTACCGGCTCGAGCACCGCCTGCTCGAGGCTGCGCGCGGCCTGTGCACGCTTGTCTTCTTCCAGGCGGCGGAGCGCCTTCAGGATCGTGCTCACCCGGCATCTCCCTCGAGCGGAACGAGCCGCGGAAGCTCGTACTGCTCCAGACGGTCGTACAGGACCATGCGCGTCTTCGGTCCCGCCATGCCGTCGGGAATCAGGTTGCGCTCGCGCTGGAAGGCCTGGAGTCCGTCGCGGGTGTCCCGGTCGAACAGTCCCGACGGCGCACCCCCGTAGTAGCCGAGCTGGCTCAGGGCGGCCTGCAGCCAGCTCACCGAGTGGCCCTGCTCGCCGAAGGCGAGCACCGGCCGGATGGACTCGAAATCGTTCCAGACCACCCATGCCTCGCCGTCCCACTGCTGAAGCAGCTCGTCGACCGGCACCCACAGCGGCCCCTGCTCGGTGAGCCCCTCCAGCCCGGCCAGCTCGCCGTCGAGGCGCATCAATGCGACCAGCCGGGTGTCCAGCTCGTCGCCAGCACGCAGACGCAGCAGCACCGGGTGGTTGAGCTCGCGCAGGCTCTCGAGGTCAGCGTCGGTCATGGACAGCACCGAGAGTCCCCGGTCTTCGAGCCAGGCGATGGCCAGCTCGTCGGTGAGCTCGGTGGCGTCGAAGGGCTCCACCGCCCAGGCGTCGAGCATCGCGTTCAATGCGCCCTGCCTCACCCGGTCCTCGGGCTCGGCATCGAGGATCGCGCCCAGGAAGTCCCCCGCAGCCAGTCCTTCGAGGGCCGCGGCGGACATCTCCTCCACGCGCACGGGATCGACGAGACGACTGGTCTGCGCGCCGAGGGGGCCGGGGTCGCCGATCAGGACCGTCGCCGTGGCCGTCGCCGGGTCCTCGCTCAGTGCGGTCCGGGCCTCGGCAGGCGGCGGCGAGCCGACGGGCGCATCGTCGGAAGGACCGGCCAGGCCGATCTCTGCCAGCCACGGCTCGAGCCCCTGGCGAACCCCCGACGAGGCCCCGACCACGTCTCCCAGTGCCACCGCGAGCCCGAGTGCGAGGCCGGCGGCGAACACCGCTCCCGCCCCCAGCTTGCGCAGCATGGGTGCGCGCGCGGCGCGGTGCGTGCGGATGGCACCCGTGCGCGCGTCGGGAATCTCCCGGGCGGCCTGTCGCACGATGCTCGCCGTGATGCGGGGCGCTCGAGCGACGTAGCCGGCCAGCAGGACCCGATCGCACAGCACGTTGATGAGACGCGGAACGCCGCCGGTCCGCCGGTGGATCTCGCGCAGGGCTCCGTCGCTGAGGACGTCGCGCTCGGCACCGGCAGCCACGTGCAGGCGGTGGCGCACGTAGGCGCGCGTCTCCTTGGCGGACAACGGGTTCAGCTTCCAGCGCACGCTGATGCGCTGACGGAGCTGGCGAAGCTCGGAGGAGTCCAGCTTGCGGTCGAGCTCGGGCTGACCGAGCAGCAGGATCTGGATCAGCTTCGAGGACTGGGTCTCGAGATTCGAGAGCAGACGCACCTGCTCGAGGGTGCTCTCGGAGAGGTTCTGGGCTTCGTCGATGATGAGGAGCACGCGTCGCTGCTCGCGCTTCTTCTCGAGCAGGAACTGGTTCAGCTCGGCGGTCAGGTCGCTGCGCGACATTCCCATCGACTCCAGGCCGAACTCGGCGTGGATGTCCTGCAGTAGCTCGATCCCCGACTGGCTGGGGTTGAAGAGGAACGCGACCTCGATCTCCCCGCCGAGCCGATCGAGCAGGGTCCGACACAGGGTCGTCTTGCCGGTGCCCACCTCACCCGTGATGCAGATGAAGCCCTCGGACTGGTCGATGCCGTACAGGAGGTGCGCCAGCGCCTCGCGATGGGAATCGGCGAGGAACAGGTATCGGGGGTCGGGGAGGAGGGTGAAGGGCTTCTCGCGAAGCCCGTAGAACGCGGTATACATGGCGGGGTTACCTGCCGCGAAAGTGTAACTCACTGATAAAGCAAGCGTTCCAAGAGATTCTGCGAACGCCGGGACGGTTCCCTTGACGGTGCAGGCGCGAGCCGGGACGGGCGAGGTCAGCGTGGGGCTCGACGTGGGCGCCACCCTGGCGAAGATCGCGTTGCGGCGGGACGGCGAGACCCGACTCGAGGCGCTGCCCTCGGAGGACCCGGCTGCGTTGGTGGCCCACGTCACGGCGCTGTCCCCGACGCGGGTGGGCCTGACGGGGGGAGGCGGCGCGGGGCTCGCCGAGCCGCTCGGCTGCGAGGCGCACCTGACCAGTGAGTTCGAGGCCTGGGGAGTCGGCGCCGTCGAGCTCCTCGCGGACGCCGAGAGCGCCCCTCCCGAAGGCGAGCACTTCCTGCTCGTGTCGCTCGGAACCGGGACCTCGATCCTGCGGGTGGAGGACGGCAAGGCGATCCGGGTGGGTGGGACGGCCCTGGGTGGCGGCGCCATCGTCGGGCTCGGCGCCGCGCTCACCGGCCTCGACTACGAGCCGCTCTGCGAGCTGGCGGCCCGCGGCGACGCGGCGGCCGTCGACCTGCGGGTCTCGGACATCTACGGCCCCGATCAGATCCCGCTCGCGGGCGACCTGACCGCGGCGAACTTCGGCAAGCTCGCGCGCGACTTCACGCGCGGCCCGGTCGCGCCTCCCGACGAGGGCGAGCGAGCGAACCGCGCCGCCGGTGTCATGCGACTGGTGGGAGAGAACGTCGCGCTCATCTGCGCCGGCCTGGCCGCCGCCACCGGGTCGAAGCACGTCGTCTACGGCGGATCCACCATCGCCGGCAACCGTCAGCTCTCGGACGTGCTCGACGAGGTGACGACCCTGTGCGGATTGCAAGCCTGCTTCCTCCCCCGCGGCGGCTTCGCGGGCGCCGTCGGTGCCCTGGAGATCGCGCTGCGAGGTGACGCAGCACCCGGGGAGGGAAGCTCTCTCGCGACTTCGTGATGACGAGCTCGTGTGAGCTCCTGCAAGAAGAGAAGGGCGTCCCGCCGGCCGGTCGGGACGCCCTTCGTTCTGCCTGCCCGGGTCGTGCCGGGTCAGGCGTCGACTACTGGCGCGGGCCCTCGGGCCGGGACGGATCCCGCAGCGCAGGCTCGGTCGGTGCATCCTCGCCGGGTCGGCTGAGGTTGCGGACCGCGCGCTGGGTCCGGGCGATGGCAGCGCGCTGGACACGCAGCTCTTCGGTCTGCGCCGCGACCTGACGCTCGAGGCGCTCCTTGGCGTCGACCAGCTCGTCGATGCGCGTCTCCATGGCCTTCATGCGGCGCTCGAACTCGGCCACCATCTGCGACACGTCGCCACCTCCAGCCGCGCCCATCGGCGGGACGCTCGGGGAATCCATGATCGTCGTCTGGGCGTTCTCGGAAACCATGTCCATGCTCGTTCCTTCCTCGACCGGCGTCGCGGTCTCGATGGGGTCTGCTTCGGGGATCTCGATCCCCGCCTCGGCCTGTGCTTCGGGCGAGACCGCGATCTCCTCGGTCTCGGCTTCGACCTCGGCTCCCTCCTCGGGATCGAGGCCAGCGAACGGGTTGTCGTCGCCCAGCGGATTCTCGAACGCGCTGGCGTCCACCACCTCGGCGGCGTTGCGGCGTCGCATGAAGACGAAGCCCGCACCGGCCAGCAGGACGAGCCCGGCCGCACCGACCGCGATGTTGGTGAGATTGAAGAAGCCCTCGTTGGAGGGCTGCGCCATGGCCGCCGGCGGCGGCGTGGCCTTGGGCCTCTGAGGCGTCGGGGACACGGGGCGCGCGAGCGGCGCCGGCTTCGGGGCGGGCCGGGCGGCCGGGGGCGTGACGCCCGGCTTCGGCGGCATGTTGGCCGGCGGCGAGACCTGGGTCCCCCTGGCGATGGCGCGGTTCGGCTTCGGAGCCGCGGAGGGCGGAACGCCACCGGCGGAGGGGCTGGGCGGTCGCGCCTCCCGCCTGGCCGCCTGGGGGGCGGGCCGAGCGGCGGGCTTCGGAGCCGGCGGTGCGGCGTTCTTCG
>JANQSB010000241.1 GCA_028284295.1 Myxococcota bacterium
CGGCTCGCCGCACACGGGCGTCGAGGTCCGGAGCCACGGGCCCCGGGATCTCCCGTTCGAGCGAGGTCATCTCCACGTCCCCCAGGCCACAGGGAACGATCGGGTCGTAACCGGAGAGGTCGAGGGAGACGTTCAACGCGAAGCCGTGCCAGGTCACCCATCCGCGCAGGCCGAGTCCGATCGACGCGATCTTGCGGGGCGGGCCGGGCGCGTCGACGAACAGGCCGGTCCGGCCGGGGATGCAGCGCGGCACCACCCCGAGGGCGGACACCGCGCGCGCCAGCCGCGCCTCGATGCCACGCAGCAGCCGGTTCACGTCCCGCCGGCCTTCGCACCCGAGATCTGCCACCAGGTAGCCCACGAGCTGGCCGGGACCGTGGTAGGTCACCGAACCCCCACGCCGGGCCTCGAAGACCTCGACGCCTCGGGCCCGCAGCTCCGCGCGCGAGACCCGCAGGTGCTCGGCGCGGGTCGCCCGGCCGAGAGTCACGACGGGCGGGTGCTCGAGCAGCAGCAGGCGGTCTGGCGTCTCGCCGCGCCGTCGGGCGGCGACGGCCGCCTCCTGGAGAGCCAGCGCATCCGCGTAGTCGACCCGCCCGAGCCACTCGACCTGCAGCCCCGGCGCGGCCGCACGCGGCGCGGCGACGGCGGTCATGCGCTCAGAGATCGAACGCCGCGGCTTCCAGGAGCTCGCGCACGCGATGCAGGAAGCCGTTCGCGCCAGCCCCGTCCACGGCGCGGTGGTCATAGGAGAGCGCCAGGTGCATCGTCGGCCGGATCACGATCGCGTCCTCCCCGTCGATGCTGCGAACGACCGGGCGCTTCACGAGCTCGCCCATCCTCAGGATGCCGACCTGGGGCTGGTTGATGATCGCGAAGCCGTAGAGGTTCCCGGTGCGCCCGGGATTGGAGATCGTGAAGGTCCCGCCGCGGAGATCGTCCGGGGAGAGCTGGCGTGCGCGGGTCCGCTCGGACAGCTCGGCGATGGCGATGGCGAGACCCGTGGGCGACAGGCGGTCCGCGTCGCGAACCACGGGCGCCAGCAGTCCCTTCTCCGTCTCCACCGCGACCGACAGGTGGATGCCGCTGCGCTCCACGATGGCATCCTCGGTCACGGAGACGTTCAGGGCCGGGAACTCGCGCAGGGCGGTGGCGACGCCATGCGCCACGAAGGGCAGCAGGGTCAGCCCGTGTCCGTGTCGTTCCTGGAAGGCGGCCGCGCGTTGGCGGCGCAACGCGACGACGGCGCCGAAGTCGACCTCGGCAACGGTCCCCACGTGCGGACTCGTGTGCTTGGAGTAGACCATGTGGGCGGCGATCGCGCGCCGCTGGGGCGACATCCGCACCACCCGGTCGCCTTCCTCGAGCTCGAGGCGCAGCTGCGGAAGCGCGGGGGTCGGCGCGGCGACGGCCTCGGCAGCCTTCGGGCGGGTCGCCGCAGGAGCGGACGCGGTCTCGAGGGAGCCCAGCCCGTCGCTCTTGGTCACCCGACCACCCGGCCCGCTGCCGTCGATCTCCGACAGGGTCAGCGCATTCCGCTCGGCCACGCGGCGGGCGACGGGTGTGGCCCGGGGCGCCATCGCCTCCGAACCCACCGGGTCCTCGCAGAGGACTTCCGCGGTCACCTCCCGGGTCATGGCCTCGTCGGAGGGGTCGGCGACGACCGCCTCCTCGCGAATCACCGCCAGCTCGGCCCCGACACCGACGACCGTGTCCTCGGCGACCGCGATCGACTCGACCACACCGGCGACCGGAGCCGGGATCTCGGCGTCGACCTTGTCGGTGGTCACCTCGCACAGCGGCTGGTCGACCTGAACCCGGTCCCCGACCGTGACGAGCCAGCGCGACAGGGTCCCCTCGACGACGCTCTCCCCCAGCGCGGGCAGCTTGACCGGAACCGACATCCGGTGTCCCCTCCTCCTGATCCCCGCATGGTGGACGGGGACCTCGCAAGGATCGGCCGATTGGGGGCCGATCTTTACGACGGGACGCCTTCGGACGCGGACCCGGGCGCGCCGACGGGCTCGTTCCGGAGCCGCGGCCCGGAACACTACGAGAGCTCGGCGATCTCCCGGTGGCGACCGGAGCTGGGAACCCGCTCGACCTGGATGCGCTGCTGCAGCTTGATGAGCCCGTCGAGCACCGCCTCGGGCCGGGGGGGACATCCGGGCACGTACACGTCCACGGGGACGATGGTGTCGATCCCCTGGACGGTCGCGTAGTTGTCGTAGGGACCGCCCGAGCAGGTGCAGGCGCCGAAGGCCATCACCCACTTCGGCTCGGCCATCTGGTCGTAGACCGTCTTCAGGATCGGGGCCTGCCGGTGGCTGATCGTGCCCACCACCATCAGCAGGTCCGACTGCCGGGGAGAGAAGCGCGGAAGCGCGCAACCGAAGCGGTCCAGGTCGTAGCGGGGCCCGGCCGTGGACATGAACTCCATCCCGCAACAGGCCGTCACGAAGGGGTAGAGGAACATCGAGTACTTGCGGGCCCAGGCGATCACGGACTCGACACGGCTGGTCTGGAAGGAGTCGCCTCCCTGACGCAGGAGCTCGAAGGAGCGGTGTCCGGAGTCCATCGGCGCCGAACATAGCGACTCTGATACCCTGCCGTGGATGAGCGAGACCGCCCGCAGCGTCGACGACCCGAGGTCGGTCACGCCCGTTCGACGGGTGCTGGCCTGGGCGGTGCATCTGTTCACCGCCAGCGGTGCCGTCGTCGGGGCGGTGGCGCTCCTGTGCATCTGGATGGGACGGCTCCCGGATGCCGCGCTGCTGATGATCGTGGCGCTCTTCATCGATGCGGTCGACGGCACCCTGGCCCGCGCGGTGGGCGTGGCCGAGGTCCTTCCGGGAGTCGACGGGCGACGCCTCGACGACATGGTCGACTACCTGAACTTCGTGATCGTGCCGGTGGTCTTCATGGTGAGCGCGGGCAGCCTGCCCGGCTGGGCCTGGGCGGCACCGCCCATCCTGGCGAGCGCCTACGGGTTCTCCCAGGCGAACGCCAAGACGGACGACGACTTCTTCCTGGGCTGGCCGTCCTACTGGAACGTGGTCGCCTTCTACTGCTGGCTGCTGCCCCTGTCCACCACGGCCAGCGCGGCCTGGGTGGTGGTCTGCAGCATCGCGGTCTTCGTCCCGCTCAAGTACGTGTATCCGAGCCGCGTGCGGCAGCCGGTCCTGAAGCACACCCTGAACGGGGGCGGGCTGCTGTGGGCCATCGTCCTGGCCGCGGCCATCCTTCGACCCGACTGGGCAGCGCGCTACTACCTGGTCGAGATCTCCATGTCCTACGTCGTCTACTACATGGCCGCGTCGATCTGGCTGGGAGACTGGAAGCGCGGCTTCGCGTGACCACGAGAGCCGCCCTCCTCCTGAACCTCGGAACGCCCCGCTCCCCCTCGGTGCCCGACGTGCGCCGCTACCTGGCCGAGTTCCTGTCCGACCCGCGGGTCCTGGACATGCATCCCGTGGCGCGCGCCCTGCTGCTCCACGGCATCATCCTCCGCACCCGACCGAAGAAGTCGGCCGCCGCCTACCGGGAGATCTGGCGCGACGAGGGCTCGCCGCTCCTGATCGAGAGCGAGAAGCTGCGGGACGCCGTCGCCGGCGCCCTCGGCTCGGACTGGTCGGTCGGGCTCGCGATGCGCTACGGCGAGCCGGCCATCCCGGCCGTCGTCGAGTCGCTGCTGGCCGGGAAGCCGGAGCGGCTCGTGGTGGTTCCCCTCTTCCCCCAGTACGCGACCGCCGCCACCGGCTCCGCCCTGGCCCGGGTCTTCGAGGTCGTGGGCGAGCGGGCCGCGCCCGCAGCCGGACGACCCGAGATGCGGACGGTCCCGGCCTTCTACGACGACCCGGCCTGGCTCCGGAGCTGGGCCGCGGTCGGCGCGGAGGCGCTCCAGGCCTTCCGCCCGGACCATGTCCTCTTCAGCTACCACGGGCTGCCGGCCTCCCAGATCCGTGCACTCGACCCCTCCGGGACCCACTGCCTGGCAGACGACGGCTGCTGTGACCGCGTCGGCCCGGCGAACCGCGCCTGCTACCGCGCCCAGTGCTTCGCCACGAGCCGCGGACTGACCCGGAGCCTCGGGCTCGCGCCGGAGGACTGCTCCACCAGCTTCCAGTCCCGCCTCAGCGATGGCTGGATCCGACCCTACACGGACCAGGTCCTGCCCGAGCTCGCCGCAAGGGGCGTCAAGCGACTGGCCATCCTGTGCCCGGCCTTCGTGGCCGACTGTCTCGAGACCCTCGAGGAGATCGATCTGCGCCTCGCCGAGCAGTGGCGCGAGCTCGGTGGAGAGGCGCTGCACCGGGTGCCCTGCCCGAACGCCCACGAGAGCTTCGTGGACGCGGTCGCAGGCTGGATCCGCAGCTGCGACGCGAGCGGTTAGACTCGCGCCTGCCAACCCAGCGAGGACGACACCATGTCCGATGACATCGTACGCATCGAGCTCCAGGAAGAGGTCGCGATCCTGCACTTCGACGACGGCAAGGCCAACGCCTTCTCGTTGGCGGCGCTCGCCGCCTTCGATTCGGCACTCGACGAGGCGGGCAAGGCCGCGAAGAGCGTGGTGATCGCCGGCCGCCCGGGCCGCTTCTCGGCAGGCTTCGACCTGTCGGTGATGCGATCCGGGGACGCCGGGGCCGTCGGCCGCATGGTGCGGAGCGGAGCCGAGCTGGCGCTTCGCCTCTACGAGCTGCCGCAGCCGGTCGTGATCGCTTGCACGGGTCACGCCGTTGCCATGGGCGCGGTCGCGCTGCTCGCGGCCGACACGCGGATCGGTGCGGCTGGCGACTTCAAGATCGGACTCAACGAGGTGGCGATCGGGATGACCCTGCCGCCCTTCGCGGTCGAGCTGGCACGCGACCGGCTCTCTCGCCGCCACCTGCAGCGCGCCACCGGGCTCTCGGAGCTCTACGGGCCCGAGGCCGCGGTCGACGCCGGCTTCCTGGACCGGGTGGTCGCGCCCGACGCGCTGCTCGGCGAGGCCGTGGGCGAGGCGCGCCGATTCGCGGCGCTCGACGGCCGCGCCCACCTCGGGACCAAGCGGAACCTGCGCGGCGACACGATCGAGCGCATCCGCGCGACCCTGGACGGCCTGGCCCCGGCCTGAGGAGCGGCCCCACCCTGCCGCCGTCCGGGGGGTGTTCCCCGCCGGCGGCGGGTACTAGAGTCCAACTCCGGTCATCCGCCCACCCCGAACGCCGGACCCAGGAGCCCGAATGCGCCGCAAGCGAGATCGAGGAGAGGAAGAGAGCGAAGTCAACCTGACACCCATGCTCGACGTGGTGTTCATCATGCTCATCTTCTTCATCGTGACCGCCTCGTTCGTGAAGGAGGCAGGCATCGACGTGAGTCGGCCGCCCGCCGCCACGGCGGAGCGCAAGGAGCGCGGCAACATCCTGGTCGCGATCACCGCGAACGATCAGATCTGGATCGATCGCCGCCAGGTCGACCCGCGCGCCCTGCGGGCCAACATCGAGCGCCTCCACGCCGAGAACCCCCAGGGCTCCGTGGTGATCCAGGCCGACAAGGCCTCGAAGAACGGGCTGCTGGTCGAGGTGATGGACGCGGCCCGGCTCGCCGGCGTCGACAACGTGTCACTGGCCGCCGAAGTGGTCGGCGAGTAGGGCTGGCTGGATCTGGAGCACTAGAGCAGCCCGCGCTTCGCGCCGCCGCGACGCGCCTTCAGCCGAGCGCGGTCCCGCTGCAGTCGGCGCCGGGCGCGCGCCTGCAGGGCCAGACGGCGGGCGTCCCGCTTCGGCGCGCCCTTCCGGTCGTCGGCGTTGCGCCGGAGCGCGCAGAAGTCCTCGTAGGACTCGATCTCGTGGCGCAGCTCCTGGACGACCAGCTCCACCATGATGGCGTCGTCGAGGAAGCCGACTCCCGGAACCCGGTCCGGAATCAGGTCTTCGGGCTCGGCGAAGTAGGCCAGCGCGTTCAGGATGCGCTCCCGATCGCGGCCCTCGAGATTCCACTCCTCGTCGACCAGCATCAGCGTCAGCCGGTCGAGCTTCTCGATCCGCTCCAGCACGAACTCCGGTGGCTCGGCCCGGCGCGCCCGCTTGATCAGCTGGGCAGCCCGTCGGAGCACGGCCGCCTCGTCGGGGTCGCCCCCGCGATCGCGCGCGTGGCGGAGTCGGTTGCGGAAGTAGCGGAGGTCCTTCGGACTCAGGTCGAAGCTGACTCTCATGGACCCATGGACCCGTGCGCTGCTCCTACCCGTGCTCGTCCGACGCACGGCTCGCTCGCGGCGCCAGAACGGTATCCGTCCGACCCGCGGGTCGCTAGCGACCCGCCGTCACCCGGCCCGCTGCCTGCACGCCGCTCTCCAGCGTGTCGGCCACGGAGACGCCGGCCAGGTAGCTGCCGGCCAGCGCCAGCCCCGCGTGGGCGGCGATGCGACCCTGCAGCGCGGCCATCCGACGCGTGTGCTCCGGCCCGGGCTGGGGAATGGCCCGCGGCCAGCGACGTACGCAGAGGGTCTCGGGCGCCGCCCGCAGTCCGAGGCTCCGCTCCAGGTCGTCGAGGAGCGGCTCCATCAGCTTCTCCTCCGGGAGGTCGACCGCCTCGGGCCAGCGCGTGCCCCCGAGCATGCAATGCAGCAGCTCTCGTCCAGCGGGCGCCCGGTCCGGGAAGAGTCGACTGATGAAGAGGCATCCGAGCAGCCGCGCGCGCGCGGAGCGAGGCACCAGGAAGCCGAAGCCATCGATCGGCGTGCGCACGGCCGCGGGGTCGGCACCCAGGGCCACGGCCACGATGGGCGCGTACTCGACGCCCGTCGCGAGCTCCGCCAGCTCGGGATCGACCGCGGACAGCAGGCGCGCCGCCTCGAAGGCCGGGGTCGCAACCACCAGGCGCCGCGTCCGGACCGTTGCCTCGCCGTCGGGCCCGGAGGTCGCCACGCGCCAGACCTCGTCGTCGCGCACCAGCTCGACGACACGGGTCTCCAGACG
>JANQSB010000274.1 GCA_028284295.1 Myxococcota bacterium
AGCAGCACGGTTAGGTTCGGGCCGCCGTGAGCGACCGAGGCTACGAAACCAGCGGCTACCGGCCCCCGGAGATCGACCATCGGTACGGCCCGCGGGTGCACCTGCTGGACGACCCGCTGGCGTGGACGCTCCTGGCTCGAGCCGGGGCTCCCGAGGCGGGCCAGCCCGAGGTGGGCCAGCTCGTGGCCCAGCTCTACACCTGGTTGGTCCGCGCCGTCGTCGCTGCCGAGCTGCCCCGGCAGCGGTCGAGCCAGAAGACGCGCATGGTCACCCAGCACCCGGCGGAAGGGGTGTACCGCGGCCTCAGCATTGCCCGGAACACCCGCGCGGTCACGGTGGGGATTGCCCGGGCGGGGACGATGCCCTCGCAGGTGACCTACGATTTTCTCAACGCGGTGCTCGAGCCCACCGGCGTGCGCCAGGATCACCTGTTCATGAGCCGGAAGACCAACGAGGCGGGCGAGGTCGTGGGCGTCGACTGGCACGACGCCAAGATCGGGCGTGAGGTGGAAGGCCGCTACGTGCTGTTCCCCGACCCCATGGGGGCTACCGGTTCTTCGATGGTCAGCGCCATGGAGCACTATCGAAAAAACCTGCAAGGCGAGCCCGAGCGCTGCATCGCGATGAACCTGATCGTGACCCCCGAGTACCTGAAGAAGGTCACTGAATCGATTGACGACGCGGTGGTGTACGCGGTGCGGGTCGATCGCGGACTTTCGCCTTCGGACGTCTTGGAGCAGCCGCCGGGCGAGCGCTGGGACGAGGAGCGCGGACTGAACGAGCAGCAGTACATCGTGCCCGGAGCCGGTGGGGTCGGAGAGGTCCTGAACAACGCATGGGTTTGAAGCTCGCCATTGGCTCCCTCGCCGTCGGACTGGCCTCCGGCTGCGTGATCACCACCTACGAGGGCCAGGGGGAACCCCCGCGTAGCCCGGCGCCACCGCTCTACGAACCGACGTCGCCGAGTGAAGGGTCCCCGTCCACGGGCGCGGCTCCCGCCGAAGACGAGCCGGAGTCGATCGCGGCGAGCCACATTCTGATTCAGTACCGCGGCTCGATGCGCGCGCCACCGGACGTGATTCGGAGCAAGGAAGAGGCGCGCGAGCGGGCAGCCGACGTGTTGGCCCGCGCACGGGCGGGAGAGGACTTCGCGGAGCTCGCCGCCGAGTACTCGGAAGAGCCGGGCGCCGCCGAGCGGGGGGGCGCGCTCGGACGGTTTCCGAGATCGGCCATGGTGAAGCCTTTCGCCGACGCCGCGTTCGCCCTCGAGCCGGGCGGGGTCAGTGAGGTGGTGGAAACCGTCTTCGGCTTCCACATCATCAAACGCACCGAGTGAGTCAGGACCACCTGCGGGCGCGCCGATTGTGCCCTCCGCGATGGGCGATGCTCATGGCCACGTAGTCGACGGTCTTTCGTCGCGCCGGAGGAGGCTCGGGAGGATCGCTTTCGTATTCGGCCATCATTTCGCACATGCCTTCGAGCTCGTCGGTCTGGGCGAGCTCTTCCGCCCCGTCTCGGTCGTCTTCGAGGGCCTGGCGCAGGCGTCCGGCCAGCTTCCCCTGGATATGACCGCGTCGGAGCAAGTCGAGATAGCTTCGTGCGAGGGCGTCGGCTTCGAATCGGTGGCGCAGGGCGAACTCCGACGCGATTCGGAGCACTGCCGAGGGCCCGATCTGGCCATCCTCGGTGAGAACGAACGCGGCCTGAAGGTAGTTGTAGAAGGGGACCACCCGGCTGCCGTACGGATCGAACACGCTGGGTCGGCTCTGGCGATCGAGGTGAATGAGGATGCGGCGAACCACCGGCCCGTGATCGAGACGACCCGCCCACTCGATGCAGTCGTCGGCACGGTCGGAGTACACCCGGCCCTTTCCCAGGATCTTGCGCAGCTCTTTCTCGCTGATCTCCCCTTCGCAAACGTCGGCATAGAGCGAATAGACGAATGCATCGGCTTCGGCGTCGTCGCCGACCAGCGTTTCTTGCAGCGGGGCGCCGTTCGATAGCTCCTGATCTCGCGCCCGGGCGGCGAGAAGCACCGGCAGCTTGTATCCCAGCTGGTCTCGTAGGGCGCGCCAACGCATCCGCATCATGTTGCTGAGGTTCGGCTTCAGGGTCAGCTCGTCCCATCGAACCCGATCCAGGTTGAGCTTGGCTTCCAACCGCCGCCGCATCTGCCGCGGACTGCCCGAGACGATGTGGATTCGTGCGCCCGAGTCGCCGAGCTCTCGGAGCAACGCCGAGGCGCCGGGGACCGCGCGCTTGTCCTCGGGCTTCTCCATGGCCGTTCGAACCAGGTCCCCGAACGTGTCGAAGTTCGTCCGGAGGTACGTCTTGTCCAGGTCCCAGCGCGCGATGAACGGCGGCGCCGCGGGTTCCATCACTTCAGGCCCAGGCTTGGCGCGTCGTACGAAGCGAGCTCATCAGGTCGTTCGCGCCCGACTGGCGCGCCACCTGAATGGCCTCGTCGATGTAGGCGACGGCTTCGTCGTCCCGCTTGCGCCCCCGGGCGACGCGCGCGAGCGATTCGAGGACTCGCGCCCGGTCGGTTCCACTCGGTCCGGCGATGTCTAGGGCTTCGCGCAGGACACCTTCGGCGTCCGAGAAATTGCCAGCTTGAGTCAGGGCGTCGCCCAGCTTCCGGCTGAAGATGAGCACGGCCCGGAGCGGATCGTCGAGCTCGCCCCGAGCGATCTCCCGGCGGGCCATCTCGAGGCCGCGGCGCAAGGCGAGCACCGACGCGGGGACGTCGTCGCGAGCCTGGGCCCGGTCCGCGACCTGCTCCAGAAGAAGCAGCGCGCCGAACGCATCCTGCGAATGAAAGGAGTGCAGGGCCCGCGCTTCGAGCGGTGCTGCTTCGTCTTCGTAGACCGCGACTGCTTTCGCGTGCAGCTCGCGGCGGACCGCTGCCGGGACGCCGCCGAGCACGATCTCGCGGAGGAGCGGATGGGACGAGCCGACCACGCCTTCCCCCCGGACGACGAAACCGCCCTCCTTCAGCTCTTCCAGCGCGGCGAGCACGTCGTCCGATTCCGGGACCAGATGGCTGATGGCCTCCATGCTCGCCGCGTCTCCCAACACCGCGATGGCCTGAAGCACGCGGCGCGCACTCGGATCGAGCCCGTCGAGCCGGTCGGCGATCATGTCTGCGAGCCTCGGGGCGGGATCGACGCCGCCCTCGATGGAGAATCGGACCAGGTGCTCGACGTAGAGGGGCAGGACGCCCCGCGCGCCGCCGTCGGTCGTCAGGTGGAGTCGCTCGCCCGGATGGCCCGCCTTGATGAGGCGCGCGACGGTCGGGGGCGGGAGGCCACCGAGCACCCGCGCCGCGTGATCCGAGCTCCATCCCGCCTCGAAGCCGGGCGCGTGCGTCGCCAGAATCAGGGCTCCCGACTCCTTGGGGGGCTCTCCGAGGGCGTCGGCGAAGGCTGCGCGGCTGGCGCCGTCCACCCGGTGCAAGTCGTCGATGGCGAGAATGACCTTGCCGTCGGCTCGCTTCTCCGCTGCGCCCAGCGCCCACCGCAGCGCTTCCGCGACATCGCGCCGTCGCTCTTCCGGGCTTCGGCTGTCCCGAGCGTCGAACTTGCCCTTGAGGATTTCGGGCAGCGCGCGCTTGGCCGCTTCGCTCGCGCCGTTCCACCCCTTGCTCGCGCCGTCTTCCAGCCCGGCCAGGGCTCGAATCGCCGCCTTGACGGGAAAGTAGGCAACCTCGGCGTAGTAGGGGTCCGGACCGACCTTCACCACCAGGTCTCCGTCGACCTGCGCGAGGCCCAAGAATTCGTCGAGCAGACGGGTCTTGCCGGCTCCCGGCTCGCCGACGACGCGAGCGCCGATGATCGAGCCGTTTCCAGCCTGCTCCCGCCGATCTTCGAGCCAGGCGACATCGTCGTCACGACCCACCAAGGGAAGCGGCAGCTGGGCTTCGGTTTCCGCCGCAGGCACCAGACTGCGAGTCGGCAGGCGAGCCCCACACTCGCCGCAGAACTTCGCCATCGGCACGA
>JANQSB010000295.1 GCA_028284295.1 Myxococcota bacterium
AGCTCGCGCGCCGGTGGCGCGAAGGAGTGGGCGAGATCGCGGGCGCCGACGAGCTGGTCTTCGAGTCGACCCTCTTCTCGGCGGGGTCCCCGCTCGAGATCCGGCTGGTCGGCACCGACCTGGAAGCACTGCGGGCGGCGGCCGAGGCCGTGAAGGCACGCCTCGCCAGCTACGCGGGAGTGTACGACCTGAACGACTCGTTCCGCGGCGGCAAGCAGGAGCTCGAGTACGGAATCCTGCCGTCCGCCGAAGCACTGGGGATCACCCTCCAGGACCTCGCCCGCCAGCTGCGACAGGCCTTCTACGGCGCCGAAGCCCAGAGCATCCAACGCGGTCGGGACGAGGTGAAGGTGATGGTGCGCTATCCCGCGGCGGAGCGGCGTTCGTTGAGCGACGTCGAGCGGATGCGGATCCGGCTGCCCGACGGCACCGAGGTGCCCTTCCGTCAGGTCGCGCACTCCGAGCTCTCGACGGGCTTCTCGACGATCCGCCACGTGGACCGACGCCGCGTGGTGACGGTGACCGCCGACGTGGACGATGCCGTCGCCAACACGAACGAGATCGTCCGCGACCTGAGGCGCGGAGCCCTCGAGGAGACCCTCGCGCCCTTCCCCGGCATCAGCGCGAGCTTCGAGGGAGAGCAGTCCGAGCAACGCGACTTCACCCGCGCGATGATGATCGGCCTCGGCGCAGCCCTCTTCGTGATCTACGTGCTGCTGGCCATCCCCCTGAGCTCCTACCTCCAGCCCTTCATCATCATGTCCGCCATCCCCTTCGGCTTCGTGGGTGCCGCGTGGGGGCATCTGTTGCTCGGACACAAGCTGACCATGTACTCGGTCATCGGACTCGTGGCGCTGTCGGGAGTGGTCGTCAACGCCAGCCTGGTGCTGGTGGACTACGTCAACCGACTCGTCGCGGACGGGATGGAGGTCCCGCGGGCGGTCGAGGCCGCGGGCCGCGCCCGCTTCCGCGCGATCCTGCTGACCTCGCTCACCACCTTCGCCGGGCTCACACCCATGATGATGGAGACCAGCCTGCAGGCGCAGTTCATGATCCCGATGGCGATCTCGCTGGCCTTCGGCGTGCTCTTCGCGAGCTTGATCACGCTGTTCCTGGTGCCGGCGGTCTACCTGGTGCTGGAGGACCTGCGCGGGCTCTGGCCGCGACTCCGGGCCAGCCGTCTCGAGGCGTCCAGCGACTCCGACGCGCGCCCCACGCCGAGTCGACGTGGCGTTCCGGCTACTGGATCGTGATGGCCTGGCGCGGGCACAGCCGCGCCGCCTCCTCGACCTTGTCCCGGAGCTCCTCGCCCGGCTCCTCGAGGAGCACCGTGAGGGTGTCGTCCTCTTCGACGCGGAAGACCTCGGGTGCAGCTTCCATGCACAGTGCGTTGGCCTCGCACAGGTCGTAGTCGACGACGATCTTCATCGGGCGTTCCTCGTCCCCTCGTTTCTCCGAATCCTCGGAGTTCTCGGAATTCTGGGAGCTCTCGTCTCGTTCGGGTCGAACCTTGCCAAAGCTATCGCATCCGACGAGGGGTCGCCGTGCATCCTGAATCCGATTCGGTGGACATCTTCGGCCACGGCGGGCAGAATGCCCCGGTAGAACACGTTCCACTCCGCCCGCCCGCGGCCACCCCGGAGCCCGAATGAAGATCGAGTTCACCCCCGAACAGAAGAAGTTCCAGGCGGAGATCCGCGCCTACTTCGACGAGATGATGAGCGAGGAGCTCAACGCCGAGTTGCAGAGCGGCGGCGAGGGCGGCGGACCCGAGTACCGGAAGGCGCTCAAGAAGATGGGCGCGGACGGCCTGCTCGGGGTCGGCTGGCCGGTCGAGTACGGAGGACAGGGTCGCTCCCTCATCGAGCAGTACATCTTCGCCGACGAGGTACAGCGCGCCGGGTTCCCGTTGCCCTTCCTCACCCTCGGCACGGTGGGCCCCACCATTCGTCGCTTCGGAACCGACGAGCAGAAGCAGTTCTTCCTGCCGAAGATCCTGGCCGGCGAGATCCACTTCGCCATCGGCTATTCCGAGCCGGGCGCCGGGACCGACCTCGCCAGCCTCAGCACCAGCGCGGTGCGGATCGGAGACGAGTGGGTCATCAACGGCCAGAAGATGTGGACCAGTCTGGCCGACTACGCGGACTACATCTGGCTGGCGGCGCGCACCGACCCGGACAGTCGCAAGCACAAGGGCATTTCGATGTTCCTGGTGCCGGTCAGCTCCGAGGGCTTCAAGATCTCCCCGATCCAGACCGTCGGCGGCGTTCGCACGAACGCCACCTTCTACGACGACGTCCGGGTTCCCCTCGACGCCCTGATCGGCGGCGAGAACAACGGCTGGTCCCTGATCACGGGCCAGCTGAACCACGAGCGCGTCTCCCTGATGAACGTCGGCCCCATCCACCGACTGCTGAAGGACGTCACGGAGTGGGCCCGGGATACCAGGCACGGCAGCGACCGGGTCATCGACCTGCCCTTCGTGCAGTCCAACCTCGCGAAGGTCTACTCGAAGCTCGCCGTCCTCCGCCTGATGAACTGGAAGCAGGCCTGGGCTTCGACCCAGGCGGCGCTGCATCCGGCCGACTCTTCCTGCATCAAGGTCTTCGGCAGCGAGTTCTACATCGAGGGCTATCGGCTGCTCCTCGAGGTGCTCGGCTCCCACGCCACGGTCGTCGACGGGTCGCCGGGTGCCGTCCTCAAGGGACGGGTGGACCGCGCCTACCGGAACGCCCTGATCCTCACCTTCGGCGGCGGCACCAACGAGGTGCAGCGCGACATCATCGCGATGGCCGGGCTCGGCCTCCCGCACTACAAGGCAGGTTGACCGGACATGGACTTCTCCCTCAGCGACGAGCAGCGCGAGCTCCAGGAGCTCGCTCGGAAGATCCTCGGCGACCTCGCGACCAACGAGCGACTCAAGGACGTGGAGACCCGCGACCCGGTCTTCGACGACGAGCTCTGGCGCGAGCTGGGCCGGGCGAACCTCCTGGGGCTCGCCATCCCCGAGTCC
The DNA here is from genome assembly GCA_028284295.1 of Myxococcota bacterium. GTDB lineage: Bacteria > Myxococcota_A > UBA9160 > UBA9160 > UBA4427 > JAJDAN01. The sequence continues at coordinate 3,014 of JANQSB010000295.1, forward strand.
CACGGAGGCCTCGGCTTCGGCCTCTTCGAGCTCTACATCCTGCTGCAGGAGATCGGCCGGGCCGTCGCCCCGGTGCCCGCCTGTGCGACGACCCTGCTCGGTGCCCTCCCGATCGCGCGCTTCGGAAGCGACGAGCAGCAGGCCCGGTGGCTGCCGCAGGTGGCCGCGGGCGAGACGATCCTGAGCGGCGCGCTCGTCGAGCCGGGCGCGGGCTCGCTTGCCGATGTATCGACCCGCGCCGAGCGGGTCGGGGGCGGGAAGCAGGCATCCGCGCGCGCCGAACTCCACGGCGAGAAGTCCCTGGTGCCCGCCTTGCAGCTGGCCGACTGCGTGGTGGTGCCGGCGCGCTCCGGCGACGACGTCGGCCTCTATCTCGTCGACCCTCGGGCGGAGGGGGCGACCGTCACGCCCCAGCACACGAGCGACCGGCAGCCCCATGCCCGGCTGGTGCTCGAGGGCGCCCCGGGCGAGCTTCTGGTGGGGACCGGAACGGGGAGCGACGCCCTCCGCTGGCTGGTCGATCGCGCGACCGTCGGCCTTTGCGCCCTCCAGCTCGGCGTGGTCGAGCGCGGGCTCGAGATGACCGCCGAGTACGCCCGCGAACGCGTGCAGTTCGACCGCCCGATCGGCAGCTTCCAGGCGGTCCACCAGCGTGCGGCCGACGCCTTCATCCAGAACGAGGCGATCCGACTCAGCTTCTTCGAGGCGGCCGCCATGCTGGCGGACGAGCGCCCCGCCGAGGTCGT
>JANQSB010000312.1 GCA_028284295.1 Myxococcota bacterium
ACGTGGTCGATGAGCTCCCGGAGCTGCTCGGGTCGGACCCTGCCCTCGACACCCGCCGCGCGGCGATCACGGGGCACTCCATGGGCGGTCACGGCGCGCTGGTGATCGGCCTGCGCAACCCGGGCCGCTACGCGTCCATCTCGGCCTTCGCGCCGATCGTCTCCCCCACCCGCTGTCCGTGGGGCGAGAAGGCGCTGTCCCGATACCTCGGCGACGACCGGTCCGCATGGGCGGCGTACGATGCGTCGTTGCTGGTGGCCGAGCATCGCCACCCGCACGAGATCCTCGTCGATCAGGGGGCTGCCGATGGCTTCCTGGACGATCAGCTGAAGCCGCATCTGCTGGAGGAGGCCTGTCGCGAGGCCGGCCAGCCGCTGAACCTGCGCATGCAGGACGGCTACGACCACAGCTACTTCTTCATCGCGAGCTTCCTGGGCGATCATGTCGAGCACGCCGCCAGGGCGCTGGCCGGCGGCCCGGGCTGAACGAGCTCAGCGAGCGCCCGTGAATGCCTCGCGGAGGATCCGGGACAGCAGCGCGCGCACCTGGCCCCGGCGCAAGGCGGCTTCGCTGCTCTCGGGCAGCGTGGCCTGGGCAAGCCCCATTCCCTGCAGGGTCTGCACGAGCAGGCTGACGTAGACCGGGAAGTCCGGGACCCGCTCGGCGAAGTCCGGGAACAGGGCCTCCGCGAGCTCCACCTGGCCCGCGTCGAGGGCGCGGGCCTCGGGCCGTTCCGCCCAGGCGGGGCGCGGCGTGTTGGCGGCGGTCAGCCACAGCTCGAGCACGGCCTTGAACTCACGCGCGCCGAAAGCCGACCACATCAGGTCGACCATGGCCGACACGCGGGGCTCGCCGGCCGGGAGTGCCTGGAAGCCGGAGACCACGCGACTCTGCAGGCGCTCGTAGGCGATGCCGAGCACGGCTTCCATCAGCGTCTCGCGGCGCCCGAAGTGGTGGAGAAGCGAGCCGTGCGAGACCCCCGCCCGCTCGCACACGGCGAGGGTGGTGGTGCCCGCGTATCCCCGCTCGACGAGGCAGTCGATGGTCGCCTCGACGAGCTTGGCCTTCGTGCTCGCGCTGCGCTCGGCCTGGGTTCGGCGGGCGGGAGCCTGGGGCATGGAGGGCAGGCTCGCACCTCATAAACATTTAGTCAATACGTAATGTAAGTATTCCGTCTAGAGGCGATCAGCTCCGTTTCACCTCCAACCGAGACGCAATCGGAACGTCTTCGTCATGAATTCGTCAAGCTCTGCTATCGTCGCGCCGTATCACGGGGCCGGAGGACCACTCGAGATGGATCGACCGAGACGGACACGAGAGCAGTTGAGCGGCCCCGTGAGCCTCGCCGATGCCGTCGGGATCAGCGCGGCGGGCGTGGCCGTCTTCCTCGGGATTCCCGCCATCGCGCTCCACCTGGCCTGGGCCGGAGGCGTCGGCCCGCTGGTGGTGCTCACCACCGGTCTTCTCATCGGCACCGCCTGCTCCGCCTGGCGGGACCTCGACCGGGGCTACGTGGGCAAGCTGAGCGGCAGCCTGACGGGCGCCAGCCTGGTCGCGCTCGCCTACATGGTGTTCCTGGCGCTCTGACCTGCCGGGCCAGGCGCCGTCGCGCCGGCTCCTGATACACTCGATCGGGTCCCCGCGGAGGGTTCCCGATGGAGCGCGTGTTGGCTGGCTGCTTGCTCCTGCTCACCGGCGCGCCGCTCGTCCTATGGGCGAGCGAGGTCGAGGGCGCCGGCCCGTACGCCTTCACGGCGACGGTCTCCCAGGTGGAGACGAGCTCGCTTCCCGGCCGTTGGGACGACCTCGAGGTCGGCCAGGGCGTGTCGGGTGTCGTCGGCTACGACGTTGCCCTGGAGCCCTCCGGCTTCACGGGTCCGGGCATGGCCACGAGCTTCTTCGAGGGAGACGTCACCTACGACGCCAAGGGCATCGCCCTCCGGGTCGACGTGCCGTCGGAGAGCTTCCGGGTGGACCGCGACCCGACGAGTGGCGCCTACCGGATCGAGCGGACGAGCGGTGGGACCGATCTGCGGATGCAGAGCGACGGGAGCGTGTCGGACGAGCCGGACCCGGACGTGGTCATCGAGGTCGAGCTCGACCTCGATGACATCGGTACGCCGGTCGACTACCTGATG